>CAJORC010000407.1 GCA_905236615.1 uncultured Lachnospiraceae bacterium | reverse complement strand
TTTGATGTCAAAATATTTTGCTTTGATTCTCTCATTTTCCCGTTTTGTCCGTTGTTTGTCCGTTATGGGGTTTAAAAATTAAAATCTATGCTAAAAAATTTGCTACTTTTTCAACTTTATTCTGTTATAATGTTGATAAAGAATACGACAAACGTACATATACCGGTATTCATCATTTAGTCTATCTGTTTCTTTTCTAAAAAAGAGTATGCCCGAATTTCATTTTACAGATATTCATCTATCTTCTCTTGCAAAAGGCTTGAATTCAATCCAGTATTCTTTGTTTCTTCTGTGACAATTAAATTTCCATTTGCTTCTGAATAACCATTTGCTTCATAAACTCTTTTTTTCTTCTCCCAACGTTTTCTATAGTCCTCATCATCCATCATGCCACAATGTTCCCAAATAATTGTATTACCGGAAGCCTTATCTTTAATTGTAAAATCAGGCAGAAAGTATGAATCACCTATTGCCAACGGTTCCTCATATAAAAAATCATCATAACCGTTTTCACTAAGCATATTTGCGATTATTACTTCTGATTTGGAACGCACCATGGTTCCATTATTTGCACAATGAATGAGGTCTTCTTCATAATATCTGTTATTGATTTGTCTAATTTTCGGTGGAGTGAAAAGGTCAGTAAATCTTTTCGCCACATCTGAATAATAGCCGTATGAAAATTTTCGTAAATTAAATGCATCCTCATTATATAAAATTATAAGCTTCCCCCGCTGTCTTGTCAATGCGGTATATAAAAGTTCTTTTGAAGCTAAGATGCATTTATCATCAAGTACAAGAATAACATCCTCAAACTGACTTCCTTGCGCTTTATGTACAGTAAGCGCATATGCGAGTTCTAATGGAATTGTCCCCTCTCCATTAAACTCTGATTCAGTATATGAATATGTGTAACCTTTTTGAGTCGTATATTCAATTTTTAGATACTGCCTCGCTTTTCCGCTTCCATAATGCCCGCACACAATACCTATTTCACCGTTAGCAACAAAATTTTCGGCGTTATCTTGAGGATAAGCTTCTTTCGTTGAATTAACAACATTTATAACCTTATCACCATAAACAATATTCTCAGGTCCCATTTGATTAGGAATTTTAGAGTTCTCGCTTACCGACATTTCGAGAAATTCGGCTCTGTATTTCCCGTGAATAAGATGATTTATATTAAGTACACCATGGGCATTATTTCTGACAGGTGATAAAATTTGCCACCTTTCCGCTGGTATATCATCCATCTCTTTATCTTTGTCTTTTGAGGCATAAAAAAGAGTTTTATTGTTGTCGTTATATACAGTTGCACCCAGATATCGGTTAAAGCCTTCTATATCATCAATATTTTTCATGCCGCACAATTCCGCAATTGTATGCAGCAGGATTCTTTCCAGTTCATCTTTGTCATTCCATCGTTTAAATATAACAGTTCCGTCCTTTGTGCCAGACTGAATTTCACGAAATACAGCCTCATCCATGTCAGTAGTATCCTCCGTATACCATTTAGCAAGGCGTACATCGGCTCTTAAAGTTCCTGTTTTTTTATCCGGAAGCTGCCGTCTTGTAGTTATAAGCTCTGCATAGCTTCTGCCCACCTTTGGAAAATCTTCAATATCCGAAACCGAACGCAAATAACGCAAAAGGTCAACAAACGGACGTCCGGCACCGATTGGCGGCAATTGATTTGCATCTCCAACAAAAATAATTCTTTCGGCATACTTCACAGCATCCAAAAGCGCTCCGAACATTTCCTCTGTGAGCATTGAACACTCATCTATAATAACCGTTTTTTCACTTATTGGCTTATCCTTGCCTCTTTCAGCGCCTTCCAATATTCTATAATTATATGTAGCAGGGTCATATCTTCCGCTTTTATTCAGAAAGCTTGCAATTGTACAAGCGCGAAATTTTGTTTTTCCTTTTAGTAATTGTGTCATACGCACGCTTGCCTTACCTGTAGGCGCAAGTAGCAAAATGCCATCATCCTGTATTCTCTTTTCTTGGCATAGTATAGAAAGAACCGTAGTTTTACCTGTGCCTGCTCCACCTATTAGAACGGAAACTCTCGCTTCTGCCATTTCTTTAAGTGCAGCAGCTTTTTCTTGTCTTGCCCTTTCCTCAAGTGCATCATCATTCGGCATGTACTTCAGTTCCTCGTCAACACGAGCTCGCCAGTCAACATCAATAATATGACGATTTGTGCTGTTTACACGCTTTTTTATCTGTGAATTTATTATATGATCAATTTTCTTGTACCGTACAAGTTTATAGTATTCCCTTCCAAGAGCATCTTTATTGCACACAATCTCGTCTTTAAAATAATCGTTCATCGCTGCTACTATATCACCGTTTACTGGACATGGCGGTTCTACAGTAAGCTGATTTATTTGTATAACAAGATTATTCATGGGCATTATTGTATGGCCTTCAAGAGCACTTTTTTCCAAAATGCTCACTGCCAAAGCCCGTACACGCCGTGAATCATTTTCAGATTCAATGTTTGAAGGTGCTTCAATAGGATATTGATTTTTTACATTAGGCATCGGAAAAAAAGCCAAATCAACTTTTTTTATAGATACCTTTAATGCATCAATTTTATTTCTTGTGCTTTCATAAAGAAGATATGGATTTTCAAGCAATTCATTATCTGTATGCATAATTTTGCTATATTCTCGCAATTCCTTATTGTACAGCGTCTGCGCCTGTTTAATAGACAAATCGACCCTAGAGAGCATCATGAAAAGCTTCTTCCTGATTTTGGGGAGATTCTTCCACGTCGTTCTTATAGTTTCATTAAAATTATCTCTACAAAAATCAGAAAAATAATTGTCCGGCTTATCTATTGCCTTATCCAGTAGTTCCCACAAATCTTCTGAATTGTGGCTCTGGTCTTTCAATTCCTTGGCTGCCGCTACACCCGATGGTACACCAAATGCAGTCAGCATCGCTCCAAGTCCCGGGAATGCACCTCTGTCCTCCCAAACTTCAATCAGCTGTTGGTTAAGCCATGTAATACACTTGTTCCAATCACCTTCTATATGGTATTCCTTTGCAATTTCAATTACTTTTAAACACTGTAAAATAACATCAATTACGGCATCATAGCTTAAATGCTCAGACGCATATGAAAATTCCTCAAAAAAATCGTTTTCTGCAAACACAACCACCTTATTTATGTCAAAATTAGGATCTGTTTCAGCATATTCCGTCAGCTTATCATACGGCAGAAGAAAACCATCCTCCATATTGCTTCTTATAGAATGCTGAATCATCGTTTCCCATGTACACGATGTCATTTTGTTCGTATCTGATGTTTCATAGTCAACAGACGGGTATACTGCCTTGACATGACCTATGCCTATAACCACTCTTCTCGAATCCTCAACAAACGGGACTTGTTTTGCATAGAAAATACACAGAGACTTGTCCGGCTCAACGTCTTCAAAAAATTTATTGAATATAGCGCGCTGATTTCTTCCATCCTGAACCCACGTTTTATTTTTCATTTCAGGCTCGTATTCCGCGTGGTAGTCTATACCTTGTTCAGTAGCAAGCTGTTCAATCCTTAAATATTGTCTAGGACCTATATAGCGTCTTTTCATTGTCCATCTGTATGGCCTTGCCGGGTATGAGTACGGTGGCATAATTTCCTTCGTAGGCAGCAAATGATCATGTGTGCTATAACCGTATTTGCTGTATGGATGCTCAACAAAGAATTCAATCTGCTCATCAGACATAAATGCGCCGCCCTCTTTTAAGCAGGGCATATCCTTATTGCATGCAAGAGAACAAAATTTACACGACGCAAATTTTTCTTCCAAATTATCATCACGGTTTTCAAATATATTTTTCAGTCGCAGGCATGAAATGTTCTCCGCAGGATTATTGCAGACAGTACCATTCCAGCCGTTATCATGCCACGGTACTCTTAGTGAAATATGCTGTGCCATTTAATATACCTCTTTTCTTTTAACTGTTATTTATCAAATCAAGATACCGCTTCGCCTATATTGGGCAAACCATATTCTTCTATAAGTTTAAATAATATTTGTAATTCTGCGGCGTGAGTCTGTGTGAAGTTTATGAATATGTCAGGCATCAGTTCTACAAAGCAGTTGTCTTCATCTGATGAGATATCTATATCACAAATTTTTTGCCTAATCATTTTCTTAAAATTATCCTTATCCAAATCTCTCATGCTTTTATATACAGCCGCACAGTTTCTACAAAGACATAGATGCATCTGAGGAAGCTCCATTCCATAGTTTGATATTTCAACTATCTCCGGATTATATGTCGGCTCCTTACACATCTGACACATTTTATTGTTTTCTGAATTTGTATACATACTTAACGCATACGCTCTGCTTGTCTGCAAGGACTTGCTTGTACGTATCTGCCTCCACACACGTTTGTATTTCACAGGATCTGCGCAGTAAAACTGCTGTCTTACATGTTCAACCAGGCTATCCATATTACGAATCTTATGCGACGGAAATTCATTTAACTCCCAGTCATTCGCAGTAAAAATTTCATTTGTATTATATACAGCCTTATTAGTATAGTGATCTACCTGTGCATTGTCATCTTCCACAAAACTCCAACCAAATTCTCTTGCAAGTTGTTTTGCAAGTATCTTTTTATTTCTCTCATCAAGGTTATCAACTATTTCAAATGCTTCTTCGGCTACATCCTGTTCTTTTTCTATAAATCCAAGCTGTTTATATGCATCTTTATTTCTGATTGGCTTACCATAAATCGTTGTGTCTAATTCATACAATGATACTTCCTGAGGTTTATGCATTTCTCCATCTGTACAATATAACCACTTGTGATTACTGCTCATCTCTAGTGCCATTGACACTTTGTCTTCATAATCTGAATTATACTGCTTATGTTTTATCTGTCCTGAAAGCTTATGCGCTTCAGACAACATTAATTTTAAAATCTGCTCCGACTTATTTCTTGAAAGATCATAATCTGGATACTCTTCAATAAATACTAAATTTTTACCTAAACCTTCTATATGTAATTCTGGGCAAAAATCACCTTCCGCTGACCAGGTTATATTACGGTGTTTACCATATCTCTCTCCATCATCAACCAGCTTTGTAAAAAGTCCCAGCTGCCTTAAATTATCAATTAATATTCCGTTTTCTTTATAAAAATCAATATCTAAATAATATTTATCAAATAGAGGTAATTTGGGGATTTGTTCATGCATCTCTGATGGAGGATTAAAAAATATTCTTAAATCTACTCCTTCATCAGAAATATCTGCATACGCATTTCCGGGTTGTACAAAAACGATATCACCATCATAATAATCATGCACACGCATAATACACGCTTCACGTAATAGTTCAAGTAATTCCTTCGCTTGAACAGGATTGTGCATTTGCTTAATTATCTGTTTAATATCCAATAAATACTCTGGCTCATATATTTCTTCTGCATTTATATATTTCTGAATTACCTTCTCCTTAATATATTGAAAGTCATTAAACTCGTTCAATTTAAAATCATTTTTCAATAGACTTAAATGTTTTTCCGCTATTTCATGATGTACTACATTAGAAACGCTTTTATATACACTTGATGAATTTAAATAAAGAATTTCCTTATCACCTTCATAAGCAGCTGATAACGTGTTATTAGAATTTATGATAATAGGTGATTGTCTTAGAATTGACCATACCTCATTTATTCCTGACTCCGCATCTTTATCATATGGAGGTCTATAAAGATAGCTCGAATATATTTGTTCTTCTTTATCAGGATATCCCTCCATTAACGTGTAAAACTTATCAAATTCATCAACAGAGAACGGAATGTGTGTTGGAACATTCTTTAAGTCCTTCGCCAAATCCAACAACGTATATATTCTAATATTAAGACTGTTCTTTAGCCATAAATAGTACTCACTAAAATTTGCAGCTTTGCTATCATTAAATGCTACAAATTTTTTATTTGCCAGTAATGTGCCGAAAAAGGATGTTTTACTAAACTCAGCAATCCCAAAGGGTACAGGAATAAACATTTCACCGCACCTGTGATATTGTCCGTCGGTACCAGGTAGCATTGCATTTTCTGAAAACACCTCTGTTATTTTATCCCGCAGTCCCGGTATTGTGTTATTGTCTTCCTCATCCTTAAAGGCAACAAGCAGTAAACGTCGAATAAAATTTTGTGTTATGAGTTTGCGGTTTTTCAGGTTGTTCATGGAATTTGCAATCAGATCGCCCAGTACATCAAAGAGATAGTTATTGAATGATGATGGATGCATTAGTTTTTCGCGGGAAACGGCTGTTTCAAAAGAGCCATGTACAAGAAATGGCAAATCAGTTTCATCTTTTGTCGGAAAGTACACATATATATCTGTTCTCGGCATATCATTTATGTTGTTTGCCCTGTTATTTAATTTGTATGCAACGCTAACCTCAGCAGATTTCATATCTTTGTGGTCAAAAACCTTTTTATATTTGAGATAATATGTAGTATTTTCTTTACTCTCATTAAGCTTTCTTATACTGCAGCCTACAAGATTACGATCCGCTTTATCTGATTTTAACGAAATAGCCGCACCTTCTCCTGTCATCTTATTTATCCAACATAGGTTGTTTATATGATTGAGAAAAAGTAAAATCTCACCCGTCAGTTCTCTTAATTTAATAAGCACATCATCTCCGGATATTTTCTCAATTTCACCATTTTTATTCTTTTTCATAAACGGTATTACTATTTTGGTTAAATGTTTTGAACTGGCAAACGGATGAATTGGTATGCTTCTGTTTGATGTATAGGATATTTCACGTTTTTCCTGTGAGCAATTCCATCCATCTTTAATTTCAATAGGCAATAAATAATTTCTAATTAAAAAGGCTTCGTCATCAGAATATATTTCAGGCTGATACGTGTATTTGAACACAGACTTAAAGCCCATACCAAATCTGCCAATCGTTTGAGCGTCCTCTTTGGCCTTTGTTCCCATAAGCATTGAAGAGACTCCTCGTACATCCGCCGCATCAAAAGGAATACCGTCATGGTAGAATATCAGCCTATCCTCATAATATTCAATAACTGTTTTAGTAGCCTTGGCATCTTCAGCATTTTGAATTAATTCATATACAAAATGATTGCTATCTGAATAATGCCCCGCCAAAAGAGCCTCATATTTCTGAGGATTATTAGTTAATTCTTTCCAGTCATCGCGGTTTTTATTGTATATTTCTTCATAATTTATTTTTTTCATTATACATTCTCCCGTTCAACATGCAAAACGCCTTTTATAATCAGATTTGTATGTATGTCAGCTTTTTTAATTGTTTCATCCATTGCTTTCTTCTGCACATTAAAGTCCGATTTAAGCTTGTCCAACTGTGATTTTCTCATTCTTCTGATCTTGTCATCAGCTGCATTTATTATCATATTTCTAAAAATAGCATCTCGTTGATTAAACGACTGTCCCAGCTGTTCCATACGATAATTGCATTCGTCTTTTACTTCATGTGAGTATTTTTCCTTTGCATTCTGCCATGTAGTATAGTGTAAAGAGTCCATCTCTTTCCATTTATTTATATGATTTTGAGGAATATACTCATATTCACTTCCATACTGTATATATCCCAGAACATTTTGTCGTACCAGTTCATTCTCGCTTACGGCTATCATTTTAATATCAGGTCTTAAGCCGACATATTTCCATGCATAGACTAAAAACTCGTAATCTCCAGGCGGTATATCATCCGTACTTACGCTAATGCCAAGTTCACACGGGAATTTACTGCTCTCATACGCTGCAGCCTGAATAACAAGAGGGTGCATTTGTGTAAGAAATGTAATGTCACGATTATCTTTTGCGCACACACTATCAAAAGTGACAGGCAAAATCGGCTTATCTGACTTCAGATAAGCATTCCATAGTTTTGTTGCATTATTGTTATTTACTATTTCTGTTTTCTTTAGATTTTCAAGAAGTATCTGTCTTTTTTCATTAGAAAGTCTTAATGATTTTTGTTCCGATTTTCCTATTATATATTCGCCACCACCCAGAAAATCATTTAAAAAAACATTAATTAATTCTTGTATGCTTGCAGGAGAAATCCATGAATTCTCAGCCTCCTGAACATCTTTGTTTAATATATAATCAGAAAGATCAAATCCGAACAGAGACTTCTCTTCATGTTCTAATCTGTGCAGTTCCTGAACCTTCATCACCTCATTATCTGCCATTTTCTCAATTTTAATTTGGCGCTCCTCCTCTGTCAGTTCAGAATTAAACATTATTTTTAATATTTGATCATTAATGCCTCCCAAAATCTCAGCACAGTCACCTATACTATCTTCAAAAACACCTATTTTACTCAGACATCTGTCATAAATAACCGCATCAATAGTATCAGCAGTAATCATATTATAAATTTTAACAGTGTCACTCTCCTGACCGCGTCTGTCAATACGACCTATCCGCTGCTCAATTCTCATTGGATTCCACGGCAAATCATAGTTGATCATTGTATCGCAGAATTGGTAGTCCAGGCCTTCACAGCCCACTTCGCTAAACAGAATGATATCAATTGCATCAGTATCGTTTCTGTCCATCAGAAAACGTTTTCTGAGATTAAATCGTTCTTCATCGGGAACATTGCCGTCTACATAACCAACTCTTACACCTTTGTCTTGTAATTTCTCTTTCAAATAAGACAGGGTATGTCTGAATGAACTAAATATAATGACACGATTATTATCTTCTCGCTGTTTTCGTACTATAATCTCATACATCTTTTCAAATTTGGGATCATATTCCGGTAGGTCTGCAGAAAGTTCAGCTATCCTATCTGCAAGCTCAAATAATCCTTTTCCTTCTTCTTCACCCATAGAATAATCATATTCATAGAGTTCGCCATCCTCTTGAATTTGCTCCAGCCTTCTCGATAAAATATCCTTCATAAACGGTACAAGTCCATATATACAGCTCGCCGCCTGACGCATAATTGTACACATCATAAAACGCACGCTCCGGCTGCCATGCAAAATCGTCAGTGATGTTGTTTCAAATTCAATCAGCATATCATACAATGTTCGTTGAACTAAATCATACGGAACCCTAACGGTCTGCGTCCTTCTTATGCAGAAATTTTCTATATCCCTACGTCTGGTTCTGTTTATAAGTCCATTAAATGAATGTAAGCCTTCTATTTTAGAAATCATATCAATTTTCTCGTCACGTGTCACATGTTCCTTTGACAGAAAATCATATATCACTTCAAAATGAGGATTGTGCTGTATAACATTTCTTCCCCAATCAGTTGAAAGAATAGAATCAATACACTCTTTACCCTGCTCATTCCATCCTTCTTCCTGGTTGCGTACTATCCGTAGTAAGTTATTTATATATGTGTTTGGCTCAGACATTGTTCTGAATGTTTCCCGATCAATAACTATGTCAGGACGAAGTAAATTTAATAATGTATATAAATCATTATTGCTGTTTTGCAACGGTGTTGCGGTCAAGAATACAACAGCATCGGCATTTCTGCAGAATATTTCGACCCCACGATACATCCATGTATTTGAATTTCTTATATTATGAGCCTCATCTACTATTACTAAATCAAAATGAGGTATAGGGTCCAGTTCTCCCAAACCCAGAACCTTTCTTTTTTTGTTGGAGCCAGATTGTGTACCCATAATCGAATCCTCACCAAAAAGCGAATACGGAATTATTGTTTTTCTGTGCCGTTCAGGCCATTCACCATCCCTGTCTGTTTCTGAAATTGCTTCTAAAAACTCCCTGCCGTCAAGTTGTGTGAAGTTCTCATCAAATCGCTTCATTTCAAGTTCCCATTTTCTTTCAGAAACAAGTGGCCTCGGGCAAATTATAAGCACAGAATTGATACTCGAACGTGCTTCCAGCTCTTTGAGAATTAAACCAGCCTCAATAGTCTTACCTACACCTACATCATCTGCAACTAAAAGTCTCGGACTGTCAGATTTTATTAGCTTCAACGCGGGTCTGAATTGGTATGGAACAAAATCAATTCGTGCTGAATTAAGCGAATACAGACTGTTTGAATTAGGATTGTTTATCTGATAGGCTGTTATGGCTGATTTCACTTGCCTTAGTGACAGCTGTTCTTTTTGATCATTTGCCTCATAAAGTTTTATTTGCTCCTCGTAAAATGACTGTAGCTTACCATTAATCAGAACAGAATATTTGTTTCCAGTTATGCCAGTGACAGCACCCATAATGGAAGGGTCACTAACCAAAACTACTAAGCTTCCAATCTTAATTATGGTGTCATCTGTAATTTCTGTTATATTGTTCTTCTGTGGTTCAGTTTTTTCCTCTTCCTTCTGTATATCTCTGTCTTCTTCAACATCAAAAATGAAAGCCTCCATATCTCTTGTATCTTTCATACTGGCACCAAAGGTTTGCATTAGACTGATTATCGTTTCAATATCGGATATTATTCTAATTTTATTTATATCATTAGGGGTTATATGAGCCCATGTATTGCGTATTTCAAGCATATTTTTCACGTTATCACGCTCTCTGTTGTTTATAAAAAACTTGCTTGTTATAACGAACCAATTTCTATCAAAAATACGCAGAAGTGATGCTAAATCCAAACCTTTTACGTCATTGATATTATTAGATATTACCTGTTCTCTCTGTAGCATACTCAAATTATTTATTACTAGTTCATTCCACCAGTTATCTGTTATACGCGGTAGTTTATCCTCGAGCCACTCACCCATTTGCTGGCTCAAGTTATACATGAACTCGTTGATTTTACTGATAATATAAGTATCGTTCATATCTGATAACCTCCAATAAAATTAGTTATTAACATATTATAACATAATTCGTCATTTTATGCAAATCCCTAGAGTATGTATTCTTGCGTTTATTTATATAAAAATTTTATGTCGTGCATTTACGATATTTTACAGTAATAAAAGAAGGGTATAACCACTAAAAACGGTTATACCACATCTATAAATTTATTTTATACTATATAATTAGTAATCAGCCCATCTGATAATTCTTAGAAGGATTTAATATATTCTGTAAAGTTTCCGCCGCTACTTCGTCTGCTGATTTTATGGCGTGGGTGTAGATATTCAGTGTTGTACTTTTGCTTGCGTGCCCGAGTCGCTTTGACACTGTCGCAATATCAACACCACCGGCAATTAAAAGTGTAGCCGATACATGACGCAAGGTGTGAATATGTGCGTCAGGCAGATTATGGCGCTTTATAAACTCCCTAAACCACGATGAAAGTGTATCGGGGTTTATTATGCTGCCGTTTTCTGCCGTGAATATCTTTCCGCTGTCACGCCACTGATTACCCATAGCCAAGCGCACACTTGACTGCTCCGCGCGATATTC
>CAJORC010000406.1 GCA_905236615.1 uncultured Lachnospiraceae bacterium | reverse complement strand
TGTGTATTCCTCCGTAAGACAAGCATTTATGTTCATTTCTTATCTGTCCGAGCTTTGCAATGAGGTCTGTAAGCTCATTCCATTCAGGCTTTTCAAACTGAGGTCTGAGTGCAGGATCACCTTCTGATTTATTGGCTTTTGCGCCCCACTCACTTCCGTAATAAACACAGGGGATACCGGGCATTCCGAACATCAGCGTATAGATAAGCGGCAGATGCTTCTCATTATTAAGTATGCTCGCAATCCTTGAAACATCATGATTATCAACAAAGGACAAAAGATGTTTTCCCTTATAGAGAGTCCAGTTCTCAGGTCCGAACTGTCTCAAAAGTGAATGGATTATTTCAAACATATTCATGGAATTAAAGCTTGAATAAAGTCCCTTATAGCACTCATAATTCGTTACGGAATGACAGGCATTATCATTCATCCACTGGTTATAATCACCATGAAGTGTTTCACCTACAAGATAAAAATCTTCCTTAAGTCCACTTGTAAATTCCCGCAGTCTGCGCAGGAAGTCTCTATCAAGACAGTATGCCACATCTAGCCTGAGCCCGTCAATATCAAACTCTTCTACCCAGCCCTTTACGGCTTTAAATATATGGTCAACTACAGCTTCATTTCTGAGATTAAGCTTAACGAGGTCATAATTTCCCTCCCAGCCTTCATACCAGAAGCCGTCATTATAATTTGAATTGCCGTCAAAGTTTATATTAAACCAGTCTTTATACCGCGAATCCCATCTTTTTTCCTGAACATCCTTAAAAGCGAAGAAGCCGCGTCCTACATGGTTGAATACTCCGTCAAGGACGATTTTTATATCCTTTTCATGAAGGGCATCTGCTATCTTCTTAAAATCCTCGTTTGTTCCGAGACGGCAGTCAATTTTCGTATAATCTCTTGTATTGTAGCCATGCGTATCTGACTCAAAAATCGGCGAAAAATAAATGGCGTTGCAACCCAGTTTCTCAATATGCGGAATCCAATCCAGTATCTTGAGAATCCTGTGCTGCTGAACGCCATCGTTTTCAAAAGGTGCTCCACAAAAACCGAGTGGATAAATCTGGTAAAATACGCTCTCATAAGCCCACATAGTAAAACCTCCTGCCTAAAATTATTCAGTAATATCAGGAACAGCTTTAGACCCTGATAATATATTTTACCACGATATATCCCAAACGATTGTATAAAATTTTATACGGTCTTAACCCGTGCCGCCAAAGCACCGTCAACAACATCGATCACTATTGTATCGCCTTCGTCCGCTTCTCCCTTCAAAATAAGCCGTGCAGAGAGTGTCTCAACATTTTTCTGCATATAACGCTTCAGAGGACGCGCTCCGTAAGAAGGATCATAAGCATTCGCAACCACGAACTTTCTTGCAGCTTCTGTCATCTCGATCTTAAGCTGTTTGTCATCGATACGCTTATTCGTGTCTTCGAGAAGAAGGTCGATGATATGGCTGATATTCTCCTCAGTCAGAGGCTTAAACATTATTATCTCATCCAGCCTGTTCAGGAATTCCGGCCTGAAGGATGCCTTAAGCTCTGCCTCAACCTCTTTTTCAGCTTCTTCCGAAATCTCACCGCTCTCGGTTATTCCGTCAAGAAGATCCGCGGAACCGATATTTGAAGTCATAATAAGTATGGTGTTCTTGAAATCAACCGTTCTGCCCTGTGAGTCTGTTATACGTCCGTCATCAAGCACCTGCAGAAGCACATTGAACACATCAGGGTGAGCCTTCTCAACTTCATCGAAAAGTACTACCGAATAAGGTTTTCTCCTTACTGCTTCGGTAAGCTGGCCGCCCTCATCATAACCCACATATCCGGGAGGTGCTCCGATAAGCCTTGACACTGAGTATTTCTCCATATACTCACTCATGTCGATCCTTACCATATTTCCTTCATCGTCAAAGAGTGCTTCCGCCAGAGCTTTTGCAAGCTCGGTTTTACCAACACCTGTCGGTCCTAAGAAAAGGAAACTGCCTATCGGCTTTGAAGGATCCTTGATTCCTGCTTTTGCCCTTATGATCGCATCAGTGACACGTGTAACTGCGTCATCCTGTCCGATAACTCTTTTATGAAGCTGCTCATCCAGATGAAGTGTCT
This sequence comes from uncultured Lachnospiraceae bacterium, assembly GCA_905236615.1. Lineage (GTDB taxonomy): Bacteria > Bacillota > Clostridia > Lachnospirales > Lachnospiraceae > NK4A144. Next base: position 3,051 of record CAJORC010000406.1, on the reverse strand, counting down.
TGCTCTTTTCTCCTTCTGTAAGCTTTGAAACAGGTATACCTGTCCATCTTGATACTATTCGCGCAATTTCATCTTCCGTAACCGCCTCATGTACCATCGAAAGATCTTTATGCCTGTCATTTGCCTCTTCTACAGCAAGTTCGTTTTTAAGTGCGGGGAGCTTTCCGTACTGGAGCTCTGAAGCAAGATTTAAGTCTCCGTTTCTCTTTGCTATCTCGATCTGATTTGTGACTTCCTCTATCTGCTCCCTTATCGCTGAAAGCTTTCCGACCGTTGCTTTCTCACTGTCCCACTGGGCTTTTGCAAGTGCAAATTTTTCCTTTTCCTCAGAGAGATCCTTCTGAAGTGCTTCAAGTCTTTCCTTGCTTTTTGCATCAGTTTCCTTCTTCAGTGCATTCTCTTCGATCTGCATCTGCATGATACGCCGGTTGAGCTCATCAAGCTCTGTAGGCATGGAATCAAGTTCTGTCTTAATAGAAGCACAGGCTTCATCAACGAGGTCGATCGCCTTATCCGGTAAAAATCTGTCCGAAATATACCTGTGTGAAAGTGTTGCTGCCGAAACCAGTGCCGAGTCAGTTATCTTTACTCCGTGGAAAACTTCATAACGCTCTTTTAAGCCTCTCAGTATCGAGATAGTATCTTCAACCGTCGGCTCATCCACCATTACAGGCTGAAAACGTCTTTCAAGAGCAGGATCTTTCTCTATATATTTTCTGTATTCATCAAGAGTTGTCGCACCGATGCAGTGAAGCTCGCCCCTTGCAAGCATGGGTTTGAGCATATTGCCCGCATCCATTGAGCCTTCTGAATTTCCTGCGCCAACTATCGTATGAAGCTCATCAATAAAGAGGATTATCTTACCCTCAGATTTCTTTACTTCTTCAAGTACAGCCTTGAGCCTTTCCTCAAACTCGCCCCTGTACTTTGCGCCCGCAACAAGCGCGCCCATATCAAGCGAGAATATTTCCTTATCCTTTAAGCCTTCCGGAACGTCCTGTCCGACTATTCTCTGTGCCAGACCTTCAACTGCCGCTGTTTTTCCAACACCGGGTTCACCGATAAGCACGGGATTGTTTTTTGTCTTTCTCGAAAGTATCCTGATCACATTACGGATCTCTTCATCTCTTCCGATAACAGGATCGAGTTTCTGTTCTCTTGCCCTTGCCACAAGGTTTGTTCCGTACTTTGAAAGAGTATCGTAAGTAGCTTCGGGATTATCTGATGTTACCCTCTGATTACCCCGGATAGTTGCCAGTACTTCAAGGAATCTGTCTTTCGTTATGCCAAATGCCTGAAATACCGCCTTTACTTCTTTATCAGGATGTTTAAGAAGGGAAAGCATGAGATGTTCTACGGAAACATACTCGTCTCCCATTGCTTTCGCTTCATCCTCTGCGCTCAAAAGCACCTGATTGACTTCCCTGTCCAGATGCAGGTTTCCGCCGCTTACCTTTATGCATCTGCTTAGACCTTCTTCTACTCTAGCTTTGAAACCATTGAGATCAACCCCCATTTTTTCAACCATTTTTGCTATGAGGGAATTATCTATCGTAATGAGTGAATATAGCAGATGTATTTCTTTTATTTCCTGATTGCCGTATTCCAGCGCAATCTTTTCGCAGCCATTAACCGCTGCCATTGAATTCTGCGTAAACTTCGTAATATCCATACTATTTTCACCTCCTCAAATAACGTCAGTTTTTATCCTATACAAAGCTTAAATATCTGCTTCTTAAATAGGATTATAATCTCCATTGTTAGCACTGTCAAGAGGTGAGTGCTAATTATTTTTATCTGCCTCCGTTCATATATAAGAGTGCATTGACTATAGCCGCTGCCACAGTACTTCCCCCCTTGCGACCGCGGTTAACTATATAAGGAACTTCACTCTCCAATATAAGTTCCTTGGCTTCGACCACGTTCACAAAACCAACCGGAACAGCTATCACAAAGGAAGGTTTATATCCTCGGTCCATATGTTCTTTTAACTCGATAAGAGCTGTCGGTGCATTTCCAACTGTAAATATGATGGGACGCTCTATCTCACATGCCTTTTTGATACTGAGGCTTGCTCTCGTGACTCCCAGTTTTTTGGATTCAGCCATGATCTCTTTTTCCGCCATGAAGCAGACTGCCTCGACGCCAAGCTTTGACAGTGCTGCTTTATTTATTCCTGCCAGCGCCATATTTGTATCCGTAACTATCAGCGGCTTTTCATCAAGAACCTTCCTGAACTTTTCCATGAAGTTTTCAGAAAAGACAAGACTGTCGGCATATTCAAAATCAGCTGTTGTATGTATAACTCTTTTTATTATCGGTGCCTGATCCGCTCTTAATCTTATTTTCCTATTTTCAAGTTCTTTTTCAATTATCCTGAAACTTTCCGTCTCTATATCTGCAGGCTTTATATGCGTAAAATTACCATTCATCATCCTAAGCGGCTCCCGGATATTTTTTGATCGATCAGTTAAATGCAACAAAACCTCCGGTAAAATGTTACCGAAGGTTTTATAGCTTTATCTATTAAATATTCATACTCTCTCTTATTTTTTTATATTAATTCCAGCCATCTGTGCCGTGACCTTCATAATGGTTACGTGCTGCTGCCTTTGTGCCCTCATCAAGAGTTGCCCACTTGCCGCTGATATTTGAAATATTGCTTGCATCCCATGCTGCTGCGATCGCTGCATCAGCGCCTGTAACTGCCGTAGCTGCTGCAGTTGTCGTTGTAGTTGTAGCTGCAGCTGCTGCATTATTTATTGTAGTAGGTGTTCCCGGAAGTCCGTAAACAGGAAGTATGGACTGGCTGGGAACAGGTGTCGTTGTTCCTGCCTGATTTGCAGAAACCTGCTGTGCTGCAAGAATAGCAAGAAGCTTAGCCTGAAGGTCTGTATCTGCAGCAGTAACTGTTGCTCCGTTAACGCTTGTAGCTGAAACTGCAGGAGCTGCAAGCGTCTTCTTGTAGTTCTCGATATAGTCTTTTCCAAGGCTGTCAGGAAGGTATACTGCTGTATACTGTGTGTTTGCCTGAACGTTCTTTAAAGACTT
>CAJORC010000405.1 GCA_905236615.1 uncultured Lachnospiraceae bacterium | reverse complement strand
TTTCTGACAAAATGACGTCGGATGTCCGTTTTTGCAACGCCGTTGCTCAAATCTTACGATTTGGCATCCGGCGGCAAAAAAGGCTCCCTTATAACAGCTGCCTTTCTCTATCAGAGCGCTTCCATAAGCCCCTTAAATCCTTCTTTTCTGAAGATTTCCTTATATTGTGCCGACTCTTTGGATATCAGTGCATCTATAGTCTGCATGCCCATGAGTTCAACTGCTGCCTTATCATCAGTAAAGATATTATCTCCTGCTTCCCATGGTTCTAATTTCAGGCTTACGTCTTTCATAAGTTTCTCCAGTGCCGGATCTCCGACTGAAGCTGCAGATGAGGCAAGAGTCGTCTTCAAGTCACCGTTTCCTGCAAAAAGAACGCGGTTCGTGTAACCCGGAACGTCGATAGTTTCAACATCTTCAAAACAGCTTGCTATGGTATCGGAAAGATAAGTCGTTATCGTATTTCCCTCTCCTGCAGACATATTTAAATTTACAACCATTATGCCATTATCTTTTAAGTGCCCTTTAACAAGACTGAAAAACTCCTTCGAACTCATCTGAAAGGGAATTGTGATATCCTGATATGCATCGACCATTATGATGTCATATTTACTGTCATCTGCATTCAGATAAGCCCTTCCGTCATAGGTCACGACCTTTGTTGACTCAGGCAGTTCAAAATATTTATGAGCAAGATCCGTTATCCTGTCATCGATCTCCACTCCTGTAAGTTCCGCATTGGGAAAATACTTTCTGCATTCCGAAGCAAACGTACCTGTGCCCATCCCCAGAACAAGAATGTCTGCATCATCTTTTTCTGCAGCTCCAGCCATTACCGGCGCAGCAAGGGCATAATCATAGTACATTCCGCTAAGTTCATCTGACTTCATCCGTATCGACTGAACACCAAACATAACGTTTGTAGAAAGATAAGTTGCTTTTGCATCATCACGGACCTGCAGGTAATTATAAACCGACTCACCTTCAAAAGTCAGGTTCTTCTCCCAGAATGCAAAAGATGATGAATGCCCAAACACACAGCAAAGGATATAGAGAACGAGTGAAGATGCAATGATCTTTTTACCGTTCTTTCCGAAAATAAAATACAGAATTGCCAGTATCAGCAGTATTCCCGAAAAGATGAGAAAAGTTACGGAAGTTCCAACCGAAGGAATGGTTATAAAGGTCGGGGCAAATGTACCGATTATACTTCCGATCGTATTACATGCTCCAAGCCTTCCCGCAACACTTCCGCTCTCCTCAAGGTCTGATACCGTATAGCGTATCAGGGAAGGTGTAACCGTACCGAGCAGGAAAAGCGGAAACACAAAAATTATCATACATGCAAGAAAAGCCGCCCAAATAAGAAGGTTAGTGCTTACCGTAACTATAAGCAGACCTGTAATAGCAATGATGATATATTTTCCCAGAAGAGGTATTGCAGCAATCCATACAGCCGCAATGATCATCCTGCGGAAAAGCTTTGCCGGATCCGGATCTTTATCTGCCCATCTTCCGCCCATCACATTTCCCAGAGCCATCGCGATCATTATTGTACCGATTATAATTGTCCAAACTATCTGCGAAGAACTGAAATAAGGAGCCAGCAATCTGCTGGCTCCGAGTTCCACTGCCATAACCGCCATTCCGGCGAAAAATTCCGTAAGATAAAGATAACTTTTGCTCTTTAATATATCGTTATTCAATTTTTATATGTCCCTTCTACTTTAATATAACAAATTATTTTTAACTGAAATCAATATCCAAAAATGCCTGTATGGTGTATCCCGGGAATTTTTCCCTGACTGCATCGCAGACCTCCCTGTATAATGCAGTCCTGTCCGGAGCGTTAAAGCTTACCACCATATCAAACCTGATGCTTTTTTCTGCCTTATCATAATAGAAACCATGCAGCTGCAGGACATGTTCATGCCCCAGGACTATCTTTTCAACTGCTTTTCTGGCTTCGACAGCTTCCGGATCCTTTGTGTTGATAGTATAAATTCCAATCGCCGTCAACGCAACACCATGCTTTTGATATACTTCAAGGCTGACGCTTCGGATAAGCTTGTCTATCTCTCCCGCGGAAAGCGTGTCCGGAATCTCGATATGAACTGTTCCGTTAAACGTGTCCGGTCCGTAATTATGAAGTACCAGATCATATGCACCGCTGATCTCCGGCCGGCTTGTCACCGTGGTCTTTATCTTCTTTATAAGATCTGCTTCTGCCCTTTCTCCCAGGATCTGCGATATCGTATCTTTAAGCATGTCAATCCCGGCTTTTATGATAACTATCGCAATGATCGCACCAAGCCACGCTTCCAGCGAAATATTCAGCAGCTTATACACTATTGCAGCGACGAGGGTTGCTGCTGAAATGACAGAGTCAAGTCTTGCATCTTCACCTGAATTGATAAGCGAATCGGAATTTACCTTTTCTCCGGTCTTCTTAACATAGCTCCCCAGAACTATCTTCGTAATGACGGCTACCGCAACGATCACAAAAGACGCTGTCGAATAATCCGGTACCTCGGGGCTTATTATCTTCTTTACAGACTCTACAAACGCAGTCACTCCGGCATAAAGAATTATGATCGATATCAGCATCGCAGAAAGATATTCTATCCTGCCATATCCAAAAGGGTGTTCCTTGTCCGGTTCCTTGCCTGCAAGCTTTGTTCCGACAATAGTGATCACAGAACTCGCGGCATCGGAAATATTATTTACGGCATCCATTACAATCGCTATCGAATTGGAAGCCAGTCCTACAAACGCCTTAAAAGTCGCCAGAAGCACATTTGTAACGATACCTATCACACTTGTTTTTACAATTATTTCATCACGTTTTTTCAGTCTTTCATTCTCTTCCGAAGTCCTTGATACAGCTTCGTTCTCTTTTAAGCTGACTATCTTCTCTCTAAAGTTTGACATGTGATTTTTCCCTCATTTTTGGTATAATTTTGAATAACAAAGTGAATTACTATGATTATATCATAAAAATTGGGGAAGCAGAAATGTCAACTAAAGGATCTACAAAAGAACGTACAAAGAGCATTACCAAAGAACCTCGCCAGTTTAATGTTGTCATGTATAATGATGACTTCACAACAATGGAATTTGTTGTTGAAGTGCTCGTTGATATTTTTCACAAAGACGAGCTGACCGCACATGCTATCATGCTTAACGTGCATAAAAAGGGCAAAGCCGTTGTAGGTAAATATCCTTATGATATCGCCGCTACTAAAGTCAGCGCGGCACTCAGCCGGGCGAAGAATGACGGATTTCCGTTCAGAATGAGTATTGAGGAGGCTTAAAATGAATCTTTCAAAAGACGCAATGCTTGTTCTTCATAAAGCAATAGAACTAGCGAAAAGCAGTAATTATGAGTATATAACTCCTGAAATGCTGCTGTTTATGATACTTGATGACCCTACATTCGTTGCCGCCTATGAAGAATGCGGCGGTGATATACAGGCTGTCAAAAAGAACCTGTTAAACTATATCGAAAACTACGTTGATAAGGTTGAAAATAAAAAACCGGAGTTTTCTTTTTCCACAAACCAGCTTTTTTCTTTTGCCGGTCAGAGCGCTTATTCCAGCGGATGCTCTGAAATCCACTTAAGGCACCTTGTTCATGCCATCTGGAATCTCGATAACAGTTATGCAGTCTACTATATGGAACAGGACGGAATGAATGAAGCCGATCTTCTTCAGGAATTGTCCTATATAGAGGATGAAACTGCAGCAACAGGCGGAAGTGCAAGTACGGGCATTGTGAAAGAGCAGGAAGACAGTGCAAACTTACAGATATTTGCCCCCTGCCTGAATGAAACGCTTAAAGATGTTAACCCGCTTATCGGACGAAAAGACGAACTTGAACGTACCATCCAGATACTCTGCCGTAAGGATAAGAACAATCCCCTTCACATCGGTGAACCCGGAGTCGGTAAAACCGCCATCACCTACGGTCTGGTCGAGCTGCTTAAAGAAGATAAAGTTCCCGACGCAATAAAGGGTGCAAAAGTCTATTCTCTTGATCTGGGCGGAATGCTTGCAGGCACGCAGTACAGAGGCGATTTCGAAAAAAGATTCAAGAAAGTTCTGTCAGAGATCGGCAAAGAAGAAAAACCGATAATCTATATAGATGAGATACATAATCTGTCCGGTGCGGGCGCTGTCGGCGAGGGTTCTTTTGATGCTTCAAATATGCTGAAACCCTATCTTACCGACGGTCACATAAGATTCATCGGTGCAACTACTTTCGAAGAATATAAAAAATATTTTGAGAAAAATAAGAGTCTTGTGAGAAGATTCCAGAATGTCGAGATCAATGAGCCCGGTGAAGAAGAAAGCATAAGAATTCTTGATGGACTGAAAAAGAAATACGAAAAATATCATGGTGTTAAATACGATAAGGGCGTAACAGAATATATCGTCCGGATGAGCGCAAAATACATCAATGAGCGATTTCTGCCCGATAAGGCTATCGACATAATGGACGAAGCCGGCTCTTACAGAAAGCTTCATCCTTTAGATAAGAAAACACAGACCATCGATAAAACAGTTATAAACGAGATACTCACCCGCATATGCAGAGTTCCGATCGAAACTGTTGAAACAGACGATCTTTCCGGTCTTTCTACACTCGAAGACAGGCTGAAAAGCAAAATCTACGGGCAGGACGAGGCGGTCAGCCAGGTCGTTAATGCCATCAAGTTTTCAAAAGCAGGTCTTTCCGAAGAAAGCAAGCCTCTGGCAAGTCTTCTCTTTGTCGGACCTACCGGAGTCGGAAAAACAGAAATCGCCAAAAGACTCTCCATCGAACTCGGAGTTAAACTCATCCGTTTTGATATGAGTGAATATGGTGAGAAACATGCTGTTGCCAAGCTTATAGGCTCTCCTGCCGGATATGTAGGTTATGAAGAGGGCGGAATCCTTACCGAAGCCATAAGGAAATCACCTTCTTCCGTTCTTCTTCTCGATGAGATTGAAAAGGCCCATCCCGATATTTTCAATGTGCTTCTGCAGGTCATGGACTATGCAACTCTCACTGATAATCAGGGAAGAAAGGCTGATTTCAGAAATGTTGTGGTCATCATGACTTCGAATGCCGGTGCGAACAGGATCGGGAAAAGCGGCATAGGCTTCATCAGTGTAAAAGGTGATAACAGCGCTCTTACCGAAGAAGTAAAAAGAGTATTCCAACCTGAATTCAGGAACAGGCTTAACAAAGTCGTTGTCTTTAACAGCATGGATGATGATATGGCTGAACTTGTCGTTAACAAAAAGCTTTCCGAGCTGAAAGAACAGCTTTCCGCAAAGAAGATTTCTTTTTCAGCAGATAAGAAAGCAAAAGAACTCATAAAGAAACGCGGCATCAGTCAGGAATTCGGAGCACGCGAAGTTGACCGCGTAATAAGAAATGATATCAAACCGCTTTTCGTTGACGAGATACTTTTCGGCAAACTGAAAAAAGGCGGTAAGATCAAGCTTTCGGTTAAAAACGGGGATTTCAAAGTGAGTGGTGAATAAGGATGTCTGTATTTAGTCTGAGCGAAAATGAAATATTTTTTCCGCTTCCGCAATTAGCTGAAGATAACGGACTGCTTGCTGTCGGAGGAGACCTTTCTTTAGAGAGGCTTCTTCTGGCTTACAGTAATGGCATATTTCCATGGTATAACGCAGATGAACCGATCCTTTGGTGGTGTCCGAAGGAAAGGTTCATCATAAAGCCTGCCGATATCCATATCTCTCATTCCATGAAGAAATTTATGAAAAAACACAGCTGCAAAATCCTTATAAACCGCGATTTTTCTGATACAATGCACCGCTGCAGATTGAAGCGTGAAAATGCCGAAGGCACATGGATAAGCGATGATATGGAAACAGCTTACAAGCGTCTGGCAGACAATGGTTATGCATTAAGCGTGGAATCCTATATAGACGGCGAATTGGCCGGCGGGCTATACGGAGTCAGCCTCGGCAGATGTTTTTTCGGCGAGAGCATGTTTTCCGATATGAAAAACGGATCAAAAGTCGCTCTCATCCTCTTCTCTAAAATTCTGGAAGCAAATGAATACCTTATGATAGACTGCCAGTTCGAAACCGAACACCTAAAAAGTATGGGCGGCGTTATGATCAGCTATGATGAATATAAAGAATTAGTTGATGAGGGTCTGGGGGTGAGATAAGGCTGTAAACGTGATTACCGCGGCAATATATCCGATGCAGATTCCCATAATATTCAGAAGTTCCTCAGATATACTGAAATGCCTGTATATGCATAACTTTTTTGTAATCTCATCTATAATACTGATGATAACTGCTGCGGCTACCCCAAAGATCTTTCTCACACCATACTGCTGAAGAATATAGATCAACAGAAAGCTGAACACAAAATAAACAATAACATGTGCGCTCTTTCTCAGTAATATCTCATTAACATGCAGCCTGCAACTTATCCACCTTGTCTGTCTGCCTAATTTATACCCATTCTGATGAGACAAAAATAACATCAATATAACCCACAGAACGGTTACGATTATCCATACCATTTCTTAAATTCCAAATTCCGAATACAATTTATCCTTATAGATTCTTCATATGTAGTTTAGCATAAATATAGGCAAAACAAAAGAATTCAAGATTTCTTGCATACTCTTATTCGGGCTGATATGGGGTATGCAGGCTCTCTCCAGTCAACGCTTAATAATTGTGTAACATGAATGGCTCCCTCCGACGCC
>CAJORC010000404.1 GCA_905236615.1 uncultured Lachnospiraceae bacterium | reverse complement strand
TCGGAATTATTGGAGGCATTAAAGGATGAGCTTGACAAAGCCGTTTTATGAGGTATTTCCAACATTGAAGCTTGAGGGAGAAGAGCATCAGCTCTTCTCCCTTGTTGGCGTTAAAAGAATAAGCAGTACGAAAACACACGATAAATTCAATATTTACATAGAGAGTCCGAAACTCATTACAAAAAATATGATCGGGAAAGTTGAAAAGTCCATGTCAAAGCAGCTTTTCCCGAAGAATAATGTCGTTTTTATCCTGCATGAATCTTTCAGGCTTTCGGAACAGTATACGGCTGAAAGTCTGATGAGCCTTTATAAAGACAGTATCAGCGCTGAGCTTAGAAAGAACGAACCGATACTTTATAATCTGTATCGCCATGCTTCTTTTGAATTTAACGATGGAAATATGGTGATCATGGAGGTTCCGGACAATATAGTTGCGAGGGACAGGGCGGAAGAACTTGCTGATTATCTCATAAATGTGATGAATGTCCGCTGCGGTCTGAAAAGTGATATAAGAGTCAGATATAAAAAAGAAGAGCGGTCAAGCGAGGCAATGGAGGCGGAGATTAGAGTTAAGAACGAGATTGCCGCGATAACTGCTGCTGCCTTTGCTTCTGAAAATAAGGCAAAAGAAGAAAAGGAAAAGAAAGAAAAGAAGGATGATGCCAAGATCTCGAAGAAGACTCTGAAGCTGGATAAGTCTGAGAGTTCAAGGAATAAGAATCCTGATATCATATATGGCCGTGAATTTGATGATGAAATAACCGAGATCAAAGACCTTGTCGGTGAGAACAGCATGGTTACGATAAGAGGTCAGCTGATCGGTTATGAAGAGCATGCGATAAGGGGTGAAAGAAACGTTATTTCCATGGATATAACGGATTTTACCGATTCCATATCGATTAAGCTTTTCATAAAGAACGAGGAGCTCGGAGAGTTCAGGGAAGCTATAGGTGCTGCCGGTCTTGAAAAGGGAAAGCCGGGACAGTTTGTCAAGGTTAAGGGAATGCTTAATCTTGATAATTTTGAGCATGATATAGTTCTTGGCGGTATAAGGATGATAAGGAAGATTGGTTCCTTCGTCGTACCGAGAGTGGATAATGCACCGGTGAAGAGAACCGAGCTTCACTGCCACACAAAGATGAGCGAAATGGACGGTGTGACGGATGCGAAGACCATTATAAAAAGGGCTGCCGGCTGGGGCTGGAATTCCATAGCGATAACAGATCACGGAAACGTGCTTGCTTTCCCTGAAGCAAACCATACCAAAGCCGACCTCGATAATAAAGACTTCAAGCTGATCTACGGTGTTGAGGGTTATCTTGTTGATGACGAAAAGGATATCGTCTGGACGATAGGAGAAAAGGACGGGAAAGATTATCACAGTCTGGATGAGGATTTTGTTGTCTTCGATATAGAGACTACGGGATTTTCCCCGGAGAAGAATAAGATCATCGAGATTGGTGCAGTCCGTGTTGAGAAAGGAAAAATAGTAGCGCATTATGATGAATTCGTCAATCCCGAGGTTCCGATTCCATTCAAGATAGAGAGTCTTACCGGTATAAATGACTCTATGGTAAGCGGCGCAGGAACAATAGACAAGATACTTCCGGGATTTCTGGAATTCGCGAAGGGTGCCCATGTGGTGGCTCATAATGCGGCTTTCGATACAAGCTTTATAGCAAAAAATGCGGAAGATCTGGGGCTTAAATTTGATAAGATAATCGTTGATACCGTCGAGATGGCAAGATTCATGCTTCCGGGACTAAGTAAATACAAACTGGATGTTGTTGCAAAGGAACTGAATGTTTCGCTTGAAAATCATCACAGGGCGGTGGACGATGCGGGTGCGACAGCGGAAATATTCGTGAAGCTCTGCGATAAGCTCAGGGAACAGGGAGTTACCAGCCTTGAAGAGCTTAAGAAGATGAATGTTCCTACTGATGATACCATCAGGAAGCTTCCTTCTTATCATATCATCATACTTGCAAAGAATGAGACCGGACGTGTGAACCTTTACAGGCTGGTTTCCACGTCTCATCTTAAATATTATTTCAAGAGACCGCGAATACCGAAGAGCCTTCTTTCGAAATACAGGGAGGGACTTATCATCGGAAGTGCCTGCGAGGCAGGAGAACTTTTCAAGGCTGTGGAGAGAGGACTTCCGGAAGAGTCGATAGCAAAGATCGTAAGTTTTTATGATTATCTGGAGATACAGCCTATCGGAAATAATGCCTTTCTGCTTAAAAAGGATAATCAGTTTGAGACCGTTGAGGACCTTCAGGAGGTCAATAAGAAAATAGTAAAGCTCGGCGAGCAGTTTTCAAAGCCGGTCTGCGCAACCTGTGACGTACATTTCCTTGATCCTGCCGACGAGGTTTACAGGCGTATCGTTATGGCCGGAAAAGGCTTTGATGATGCGGATGACCAGGCACCGCTTTATCTTCGTACAACGGATGAAATGCTTGAAGAATTCATGTATTTAGGCGAAGAAAAGGCTAAGGAGGTAGTCATCACAAACCCAAATAATATCGCGGATATGGTTGACTACATAACTCCGGTGCGCCCGGATAAGGCTCCTCCCGTCATCGAGAATTCGGATAAGATGCTGAGGGAGATCTGTTACAACAAAGCAAAGGAAATTTACGGTGAAAACCTTCCGAGTCAGGTTAAGGACAGGCTTGAAATAGAGCTTAAGTCTATTATCGGAAACGGCTATGCGGTTATGTACATTATCGCCCAGAAGCTAGTGTGGAAGTCGAATGAGGATGGCTATCTCGTTGGTTCCAGAGGTTCGGTCGGATCTTCTTTTGTAGCGAATATGGCGGGTATAACGGAGGTTAATTCGCTGCCGCCGCATTACCTTTGCCCTAAATGCCATTTTTACGATTTTGATTCACCTGAAGTCAAGCAGTATGCCATGAAGAGTATGTGCGGATGCGATATGCCCGACCGGGTCTGTCCAAATTGCGGAGAGCAGCTTATTAAGACAGGCTTTGATATACCTTTTGAAACATTCCTCGGCTTCTCGGGAGATAAGGAACCGGATATTGACCTTAACTTCTCAGGAGATTATCAGTCGAAAGCCCATAAATACACGGAAGTTATCTTCGGTGCGGGACAGACCTTCAGAGCCGGAACCATCGGTACTTTGGCGGAAAAGACAGCTTACGGATATGTCCGCGGATACTGCGAAGACCATGACATGCACAAAAGACGTGCAGAGATGGAGCGTCTGGCTCACGGCTGTGAGGGAATACTTCGTACAACGGGACAGCATCCCGGCGGTATCGTGGTAATGCCTCAGGGTGAGGAGATTTATTCATTCACACCCATACAGCATCCGGCGAATGATATGACAACGCCGATAATAACGACGCATTTTGAATATCATTCGATCGACCATAACCTGTTGAAACTCGATATTCTCGGACACGACGATCCTACCATGATACGTTTCCTTGAAGACGCAACAGGAGAGGATGCCATCGCGATCCCGCTCGACGAACAGAAAGTCATGTCACTTTTTGTAGGAACTGATGCGCTTGGCATAAAGCCTGAGGATATTGGCGGATGTCCTACGGGAACCCTTGGTATTCCTGAATTCGGTACGGACTTTGTAATACAGATGCTTGTTGACACGCAGCCGCATACATTCTCAGACCTTATACGAATATCAGGTCTGTCACATGGTACTGACGTGTGGACGGGCAATGCCCAGCTTCTTGTCAACGATAAGGGCATGAAGCTTGAAGAATGTATCTGCTGTCGAGATGATATCATGCTTTACCTTATCAATAAGGGCATGGATCCGGCGCTTTCGTTTAAGACTATGGAGTCTGTGCGAAAAGGTAAGGGATTAAAACCTGAGATGAAAGAGGCAATGCTGGCGGCGGATGTTCCGGAATGGTATATAGATTCCTGCCTTAAGATAAAGTACATGTTCCCGAAGGCTCATGCTGCGGCTTATGTAATGATGGCGTGGCGTGTTGCATGGTTTAAGGTTTACAGACCGCTGGCCTACTATTCGGCCTTCTTCTCAATAAGGGCTGAAAAAATAGACTACGCAACCATGTGTCAGGGCCGGGGAAAACTTGAGGCTGCGCTTAAGGTCCTGACTGACAAGCTCAAGGAAATAGGTAAGAATAAGATGACCGCGACGGACATGAATGCGATAAGGGATATGAGACTTGTGCAGGAGATGTACGCGAGAGGATTTGAATTCGCACCTATCGATATAAATAAGGCCGATCCTAAATATTTCAGACAGGTTGATGATAAGCGGATAATGCCGCCGCTCTCGTCAGTTGAAGGTATGGGAGGAAAAGCTGCCGATGCGCTTTCTCATGCCATTGCTGAGACAGCTGCGGACGGACCTTTCCTGTCTGTGGATGATTTCTGCATAAGGACAGGATGTT
>CAJORC010000403.1 GCA_905236615.1 uncultured Lachnospiraceae bacterium | reverse complement strand
TTGTTTGGCAAATGCATCTCTGAAGACTTTGTCTATTATTTTCATTTCTTTTTCTTCTGTATCATATAGAAGCGCTGATATCATCCTTTGTTTCCTTTTATCATAGGTACTATCACTTCTTTTACATCTGTTTCGATATCTGCTGTCAGCATACCTCTGCCTGCAGGTCTTGCAAGGTCAAGAGATCTTCTGTCCTGATTATCAAAACTTAAGTTGGAGAGAGCTGTAGTATGGGCATTACCGCCAAAGTGCATTGCCTTCTTGTCTCCTGTAAACATTCTGTACAGAGGATACGAGCTTATTGGTGCTATATCCTCCTTGTTGATAGTTACAAACCAGAAGATATTGTGGAGTGCTCCTTTCTCCATTATCATCTCCATATTCAGAAGGATATTCTTAGGTACACCTTCTGAAGGATGAATCATCTTGTCCACAAAATACGGCAAATCATCTATGAAGATAAATATGCTTTCATATTCCTTCATATGGTTGTAGATTTCCTTTTCTTCTGCACCCTTCTCTATAAGCCCTGCTTTTATCTTATTTCTGGGAGCTACATCATTTACAAGAAGCTGAGTTAAACAATCTGCCCATTCTATCTCTGTGGTAATTCTAATTGCCTCAATTTCGCCGGCAAAAGCAGCGAATTGATTCTTAAAGTCCACAATAATTACTCTTGAGCCTCTCTTTTTAGCAGAACGCATTGCAATCTTGAGAGCATTTGTCTTACCCTTTTTCTTTGCGCCTGTAAACATGAATGCGTATATCTCCGAAAGGTCTATGCCATATGGCACGGCAAATGTAGCATCATATCCGATAGGAAGCAGCCTGTCGCTCTCTATCATTTCCTTTACCTTGCTGTTTTGCTCAAAGATATCCCAGGTGGGTTCCTTAGGTATCTCAGGAATCGGCATAGCACATTCTCCGGTCCATGCCTCTTTCATCTCATTTGTGAGCTTCTCGATATTTTCCTCAACTGTTACATCATCTCCGTCGATAGCTATTGCAGTCTGGAATTCCAGAACTCTGTCATCCACATATCCTATTCCCCTGCCCTTAATTCCGTTTTCAGGGAACAGACGAAGTCTCGTCATTCTCATGTAGTTACCATAATCATATGTATTATTAAGCTCAAGACATATAGTAGTCTTAAAGTTCTGCGCAAGAGAATTAGGTATTTCGGCACTGCCTGTTCCTGTTGCGGATACAATAAGGAAAATACCGTTACCCACGCCTTCCTTAACAAGCTGCAATATAAATGAATGATACTTATCACCTGTCTTATTGTTAAGAGCTGCAAAATTATCGATAAATATCACAATCCTGGGAAGATCGTCAACAGTTTTTAACCCGGGCTTTTTCTGCTGCTGTTGCATAAGCTTTCTCTCTTTTAGGATTCCATGTAGCATTATGAAAAACTTATCTATTCTGTCATTTTCATCGCTATCTCTTATAACACCACCGACATTAGGCATGTTTTCAAACAGACTTAGCTTTCTTGCACTGAATTCCAGTGCGTAAATATTTATTTCTGCAGGTGAGTACCTGTTTACAAGTCCGTACATTACAGTCTGAAGGAACGTTGTCTTACCTGTTGTTGAAGCTCCAAATACCAGAATATTTCCCGTTTCTGCAAGATTTATACTAAATACATCCTGCCTCTGGTTTTCCGGATCATCATACAATCCGACACTTGTTTCTATTTCAAGCTCACCATCTCTTACCGGCCAGTTTTCTCCATTGAATACATTATCTTCATCCCACTTGAAAACCCTCTGTGGAAGCTCTCTTAGAGTAATCCTCTTTGGAAGCAGCGGAAGGAACAAACTAAAGTCATGATTGTAACCGTTCTTTTCCGCCAGATCCTTAAGGTAAGCTACAACTGCTTCAAGCTGTGTTCTCTCAGGCTGCTGAGGAAGCTTCTTCTTGGCACTTCCTATCATTGCCTCTTCCTTAATAATCTTCTCCGGATCAGGTCCTGTCTTCTGTGCTATTTCTATCAATGTTCCGAGATTTTCTCTGTTTCTGTCCGAAACAGGATAATCCTCATTCATAGCTGCAAGCTTTTTAAATATAATATCTATGACATTATCTATCTGGCCCTTTGTCAGATTCTTAAGTTCATAATTTCTTTCTTCACATACTTTAACAAGAACCTCTGTTAAAGTACTTATCCATTTCAGCTTCTTCTCTTTCTGTCTTGCCATACGGGTATG
>CAJORC010000402.1 GCA_905236615.1 uncultured Lachnospiraceae bacterium | reverse complement strand
CTGCTTAAATCTGGTTCTCACATCAATTACCGGTACTATTTTTCCTCTTAAGTTTATCAGCCCCTTTATGTAATCTTCAACTTCAGGTATTTCGGTGATCGGCTGTATTCCCATTATCTCATTGACATACTTAAGTTCTATACCATAGTATTCCGTACCGGACTTAAAGGTCATGAACTGATGCGTACCTATCGCACTCAATCCTTCTTCGGTTTCCAGTAAAGCATCTTCTACTTTTTCTTCCGCCATGCGCTCTCTCCTTTCCCTATTTTCATGAAAGTGTGCCGATATCAAGTATCAGTGCTATGCTTCCATCGCCAAGCTGTGTGCATCCTGAAAGTCCGTCAACCTTCTTGATATATTCGGGGATAGGTTTAACAACTATTTCCTGTCCGCCCAGCAGCCTGTCAACGAAAATACATATCTTCTGGCTCTCATATTCGGTAAGTATCATGATTCCGTCGTCTATCTCTTTTCTGCCATCCCTGATATGGTATTTCTCATTAAGCCTTACAACCATATAATACTGTCCGCGCACATTGAGATATTCTTCACCGTCCGGTTCCCTGATAATGCTCGAACCTTTGACGTTTATGAATTCCTTTACCGATCCTGTCTCAATAACAAACTTCTGATTTCCTACTTCCATCAGGATACCGCTGATTATTGCAAGTGTCAGAGGTATCTTTAATGTCATCGTCGAGCCTTTTCCGTACTCCGAGTCAATCTCAAGCATTCCTCCAACCGACTGGATATTCTGCATTACAACGTCCATGCCGACACCTCTGCCCGAGAGTTCTGTTACTTTTTCCTTTGTTGAGAATCCCGGTGAGGTAATAAACTGATAAATCTCCTTATTGGTATAATCTGCGATGGTTTTGTCCCTCGGAACAATTCCGTTCTTTTTGGCCTTTGCAAAAAGCTTCTCCGGATTCATACCTCCGCCATCATCGCTTACACTGATCAGAACCTTTCCGCCCTCATTCTTGGCTTCGAGTGTGATCAGACCCTTTTCACTCTTTCCTGCCGCTTTTCTTTCTTCCTTATCCTCAATACCATGATCGATAGAATTTCTGATCATGTGCATAAGAGGATCCGAAATGTGCTCTATGATGTTCTTATCAACTTCGGTATTCTCACCGATCATCTTAAACTCAATATCCTTGCCGACTTTTCTCGACGTATCGAATACTATCCTGTTCATCTTCTGGAATGTATTCGTCAGCGTCATCATTCGCATCGACATTATGACATCCTGCATTTCGGATATGAATTTAGTGAGCTGGGCTGCAGCTTTATTGAAGTTTGTAAGGTTAAGTCCCGGTACGTTCAGGTCAGGATTCTGAAGTACGACCGACTCTGCGATAACAACTTCTCCTATAAGGTCCATAAGCTGGTCGATCTTATTGACATTTACGCTTATATAACTTGCCGCAGCAGCCTTAGACTTTTTATTCTTGGCAAAGGTTGCCTTCTTTCCCGCTGATTTATTTTCAATGACATAGTCACCGGGTTTGACCTCATCCTTCTTTTCAGGTTTCTCCTCTTTCTTATCCTCTGCAGGAGCTTCTGCCTCGCCAAGATCAATGGTATCCGAACCAACTATCTCATTCGGTACATCAAATCCTGCCTCAAATTCTTCCTTGCTGCACTTTGAAACCTCAGTGCTTTCAACATCAAAGCCGCCCAGTGCAGCCTTGATATCATCTTCTTCAAGATTACTCTTAAGGAGTATCTTGAATCCCTGTTCAAGTATCACATCAGCTGAGGCTTCATTCGTAATTATATCCTCAGGTGAGTAATACATCTCATCCGTTACTTCCTTAAGTGAATTTGCAAGTGCATAGGCATGAATGTTACTCATCTGAGTATCATTACGATAATAAGCTATAACGTAATAATACTTAAACTTATCACCGCCTGCCGCACCAATGTAGAACTGCTGCGGTCCTTCATCGGGTTCTTCTTTAGGAAGTTCTTTGTCCTCTTCAAGAATCTCATTCTTGATCTTTGTAAGGAATTTATCTATGTCCTTGATCAGTGCAGATGAATCTTTTGTCGGTTCTCCGCCTTCCTTGATATTGTCAAATTCTTCCCTTAAGAAATCCGATACGGCAAGAATTTTTTCAACCAGCTCAAGGTGCGGAACATTATCCGGATGCGACTCTCTGATATAGAAAAAAACATCTTCCAGCTTGTGAGCAAGTTTCATGATATTATCAAACATCATGATTCCGGACGAGCCCTTTATGGTATGCATTACACGGAAAAACTCGTTGATGTCATCATCATCGAAGCTGTCCGCATCTTTCTTTTCCAGGGTAGTCATTTCAAGCTGTTCAAGAAGCTGTCCATTTTCATACAGGTACATGTCCAGCATTCCATCCAGTTCTTCTCCCATCGTCTCCCTCCTTTCTTTACTGCAGGCTTATTTGATCAGTTTCAGCTTTTTCATTGCCATTTTTAATTTATCAACGTCCACAGGTTTTGCACAGTAAACCGTTGCACCAAGTTCAAAAGCCATCTTAACGTTCTTCTCAGCTGAGAGTGCCGTCATCATTATGACTTTAACCTGCTGCTTCGGCTCAATACCCTTGTCCTTTTCAATCTCACGAATAGTCTTAAGAACCTGATAACCGTCCATCTCCGGCATCATGACATCAAGGCAGACAAGATTGTAGGGTTCATCATCCTCCATCGCCATTACATAAGCTTCCACAGCCTCCTGTCCGTCCACGGTGCCGTCACATTCGCCATATTTCGACATATGGTTCATTATGAACTTTCTACTGGCGAAATCATCCTCTGCTATAAGTATCTTCATCGTCAGTGTCTCCCTTCTTACATCGTTGATAAAACACTATATATCTTGTTGGATATTGCACTAAGCGGGAGCTGGTACTCCACAGCGCCAATATCATAAGCAACCTTTGGCATTCCGTATACCACGCAGGATGCCTCATCCTGACCTATCGTATGTCCGCCAGATCTTCTGATAGCGAGAAGTCCGTCTGCTCCGTCCTTTCCCATTCCGGTAAGGATTGCCGCTACAGCCCGCCTGCCTGCCACTTTTGCAACAGATTCGAACATTACATCAACTGACGGGCAGTGACCGCTTACCCTCTCGCCTTTTTTACATTCAACCTGGAAATGTTCTCCGTTCTTGACAAGTCTTAAATGCTTGTCACCGGGTGCTATAAGGACCTGCCCCGGCACTATCGAATCTCCTGTCGCCGCCTCTTTGACTTTGACTGCGCACTGGTTATTCAGCCTTTCGGCAAACATCTTCGTGAATCCGGGAGGCATATGCTGTGTAACAATCGTTCCCGGGATATCCGCCCTGAATCCCATTATCACATCAGCAAGAGCTTCCGTACCTCCTGTAGATGCTCCCAGTGCCACTACCAGTTCCTTATTATTTATATTTTTATCCGCCGATACCGCACTGCTCTTTGGTACGGCTTTTTTCATCTGACTCACATTTACCGTTGATGCGATCTTGACCTTGGTACAGAGTTCTCTCTTTAGGTAATTAAGTATTTCCTCCTTCGTCATGTTTACAGGTTTGGATATAAAATCTACCGCCCCCACACGAAGTGCATCGAAAACCTTGTCACTAAGTGAACTCACCATAACCACCGGAATCGGATACTGCGGCATAAGCCTCTGCAGAAATTCAATACCGTCCATTCTCGGCATTTCAATATCAAGTGTCATTACATCCGGTCTGTATTTGAGTATCATATCCCTTGCTTCAAAGGGATTTGCTGCCACTCCGACTACTTCAAGACTCGAGTCTGCTCTCAGACCGTTTATCATAAGATTGGCAAACATAGCCGAGTCATCTACAACAAGTACCTTTATTTTTCTCATTTCACGTCCGCCCCCTTCTTATCCTTGTACTTTCCTGAAAATCGAGGGTCTGACATATTCAAGCTGAGTGGCATCCTTGTCAATGTTCTCTGTATTTCCTATGATAAGGTATCCGCCGGGTTCAAGTATGTCATAAATCTTGTTTACAAGATTTCTCTTTGTATCCTCTGAAAAATAGATCATTACATTACGCAGGAATACGCAGTGCATCTTATTTTTAAAAGGAAACGGATCCATCAGATTAAACTGTCTGAACATGACGTTTTTCTTCACGTCATCTTTAACCGCATAATTGTATTCGTCTACCTGCTTAAAATTAGCCCGCTGCCATGCCGGCGGCAAAACCTCAATTTTCTCCTTAAGGTAAACTCCCTTCATTGCAAAACGAAGAACTTCACTTGAAAGATCGGTTGCCAGAAGTGTCGCATCCCATTTTCCGTAATCCAGCCCAAGAAAGTCCTTTACAACCATTGCTATAGTGTAAGGCTCCTCTCCGGATGAGGATGCTCCCGACCATATCCTTATATCGTGTGTATGTCTTTCTTTCTTTGCAACCCATGGAAGGATAACATCTCTTAAAAAAACAAAATGATCGGGTTCCCTCCAGAAATAAGTATGATTAGTCGTAAGTATATTGAGCATGTTCTGAAGCTCATGCCCGCTTCTGTCCTGTTCTACCGCATTGAGATAATCCCCGTAACTGGCATAGCCGTTTCTTGCGAGATAATTGTCAAGCCTTCCCTGAACAATTACTTTTTTGCTTGCGAGATTGATTCCATACCTGCTTTCTAAAAACTCAACAAGCCTGTTAAATTCAACATCAGTCATTCATCGTCACTTCCTATTCCAAGATTTCATCTGTTTCTCAATCCTGAAAAAGAGATCCAGAAGATATGGGTCAAAAGTTTTTTCACGCTCTTCCCTCATTATCTTAAAACTTTTTTCCCTGGAATTTCCCTGTGAGGTGTAATAGTCAAATCTGTCCGTTATGCAAACTATCCTTGCTGCAAGCGGTATTTCCTCTCCTTTTAGCCCCTCAGGCATTCCGCTTCCATCCCATTTTTCTCTGAAACTTTTTACAACATCCGCAGCAGCAGCTACGGCTATATTTTTATCATCTTCCGCAAAAAAGACCTTAAAAAGATTGTAATCGATCTCTCTTATAACGCCGGCGATCTCTATACCATCGACAAAGGCTCCGGAAATACTGTTTTCATATTTTTCCGTAAAGTTAAGTGCCTGTGCGAGCATCCTTGAGTTTGCCGAAACTATCTTGCTTCTCCGCTTCCCGTCACCGCTCGTATAATTAAGCGCCACGATATTGTTTAAGATACGTCTTTTTTCTTCATCGATCTTTTTGCTCTGTTCACTGATAACACGGTTGAGCTTCCGGTTTGACTCCTGAAGCTCTTTTTTCAGGAGATGTATATTTAGATGCGTTGAAACCCTTGCCTTGATCTCCGTAACATTAAAAGGCTTTTTAATGAAATCAACGCCTCCTATCTCAAAGGCTTTCTCCATCTCATCTTCGCTTTCGGCTGCCGACACGAAGATGACAGGAATATCTCTTGTATGCGGGTTTTCCTTGAGCATCTGACAGAATTCATATCCGTTTATATCCGGCATCATTATGTCAAGGAGCACCATATCCGGGAACTGTTCCGTCAATATGGAAGTCGCTTCCGCCGCACTGCTCGCCGTAAGAGTGTTGTAACCCAGGTCGATCAGTATATCTTCAAGCATTCCTATATTTATGATCGCATCGTCAACGATGAGTATAGTAGATTTTTTCTCCTCCATATCACTCACCCGCCTTCTTTAATTCATAGACGGCATCATTAAGCCCCTCAAGATATTCACTGCATTTTTCCTTCTTTTCCTTACGGATATTCATTACAAGTCTGAGGGCGATATCCGAAACTTCCTTAGGCGCATTCGCGGTCAGTTTCTTTATATTTTCCGCAAAGTCTTCAGCTTTCTGCCAGTTTTCAAGTTCGACGCAGAGAACCGTTTTCTCTATAAGATCCCTCATCATTGAAATGTTCCGTGCACTTCCGTACTCGGTCATCTCCTCTGTTTCTTCCTGTTCTCGGTCAAAGACGAGCGATTTCTTCAAGTCTGAGATTGTAACTTCTTCATCATCAGTGCCTTCATTTTCAACGTTTAAGTTAACCGTGAATATAAAGGTGGATCCTTTGCCTTTTTCACTCTCTATCTCTATATGTCCGCCCATAAGCTCAACTATCTGCTTGCATACATAAAGACCGAGGCCGGTTCCGCCGTACTTTCTCGTTATGCTGCCGTCAACCTGGGTAAAGCTCTTGAACAGTTTATCCTTATCCTCCTTCGACATACCTATTCCGGTATCCATTACGAAAAAGGTAAGCTCAATGTCTTTTCCATTCTGTTTTGTCTTATATAATTCGAGTGCCACATGACCTATTGAAGTAAATTTCAGGGCATTGTTTATAAGATTATTGATCACCTGACTTAACCTGAACTCATCGCCTATCACTTCATCAGGCACGTTGTCAGCTATATGGCTCGTAAGGTTAAGTCCTTTTTCATTTGCAACGGAAACCGACATATTTATGCAGTTCGAAATAAGATTATGCAGAGAGAATTTTTCAGCGACGATCTCCATCTTTCCGTTTTCAATCTTTGCATAATCAAGAAGATTGTTGATTATCTTCTCCATGTTGTCGCAGCAGGTAAGCACTATATTCATAGTCCGGCGCTTTGCCGCATCATCTTCTTCCGCTTTCAGATTGTTTATATGTCCCTTTATGCCGTTGACCGGTGTTCTGAGCTCATGTGTCAGGTTCGCCACAAATTCATCCTGTGCCTTAAGGACTTCCTGCATGTCCTCTTCCATTTTCTTTTTCTGTTTCAGCTGCAGGTCAATCTCACGTATGTCAGTCATCATACATACACCCAGAGGTTTTGGGGAAATACCCTCCGCTATAAATACCTTAAGCCTGACAGGAAAACAGCTGTGGTTCTTCCTGTATGCATCTCCTTTGATGTCACTATCGGAGTTCTTTTCTATAAATTCAAAAATATCTTCATTCTCAGGGAAAAAATTAGGCAGAATATCCTTGATATTGGAATCAAGAGCTTCCATGCTGAGCTCATCGCTTCCAACCTTATTGATATACCTTATGAGACCTTCTCTGTCAAAAAAGCAGATTATCTCAGACGTCTTATCAAAGACTGAAGTAACTGCTGAAAAGCCGCTCAATCAATCTCCCCCTTATCTTTCAGGTGTACAGGAAATCCCAATACGCCTTTATTTTAAATCGTATAATCCTTCACCACTTTATTATACAAAATTAGTTGAATAAAATAAGGCATGTTTCCCATAAAAACCAAAATAAAGATTAATTTTTTATAAATTTTCCACAATGGATTGCATTTATAAAGATGCTTACTCTTTCCGCTCCTTTGCCTGTCTAATCAGTTCAGACATCTCATCGATTCTATTTCTGACATTATTTACTACTTTCGCAAAAAGCAACAGCATCATTTTCATTAATCTCTGAACCATTTAGTCTTCTTTGATATATGCATGATAATAAGGTATAATAAACTGAAAAATTCGGTAAATACGAGGTTTTAAGCGATGAAAAAAGTTTTATTTGTCTGCCACGGCAGGATTTAATGCCAAAGCAAAGAATGGCGGAAATAAGCCAATTGTGTGCAGAATAGTATCAGATTTACACCTTGTTTACACCTTTTGATTTGGTAAGGAACACACCTCTGAAAGAGAGAACCAAAGAT
>CAJORC010000401.1 GCA_905236615.1 uncultured Lachnospiraceae bacterium | reverse complement strand
TCTGGCACCGGGGCCGGTGAGGAACAAGACGCTTGCCATGTTGCAGGTAATATTCCAGGAGACAGATAAGACGGCTGAAGAGAAAAGTGAAATCCTCAGGAAGAAGTTTGATATCGAGGTTACCGCCGAGATGGAGGAGGAGTTGAGAACGATGTGCAATTTGAGCGAAGGCATCTATGAGCGTGGAGCGGAAAACAAGACAATTGAGATAATAAATAATCTTTGGGAAAAAGGCATGGATGTTGAGTTCATCAAAGATGTCACAAAATGGACAGAAGAAAAGATTATGAAGGTAATCAAAAAGGATAAGAACTGATGATAGATGGCGCATGGTGTTAGGCCATGCGTCTTTTTCTGTAGGTAGACAGACTTTATTTAATGGATATGATGAAGCAGGCAGGGGGAGAATGAAGTTGAATAGCCCGTTCCGTGATAAGTTAGACGAAAGCTTCCTTATTTTTTCTGCTAATATTCTTGCAGATACAAATAAAGGCCTAAGTGGAGCGAAGATAGTTGAATACTTCAATGGTTACGCTATTGATTATGGGAAAAATATTCCATTCGCGATATATCCTTTTGATGCACCGAATAAACGAACAGCGTTTGTTGAAAACATTAGATGTTTTAATTCTGAAGAACAGTTCCGAATTATAAAGGACTTATGTGACCTTCCTTGCTTCATTATGAATGACCAAGTTAATAATTTGCGGGTTAAACTATTTTCTAGATATGGAAATTTATCCACAGGGCGGTTAAGTGACACGGAAATTATTCAAAAAACAAAGCATTGGCTTGCTGATTATCCAGAAGCATTAAAGCAGTATGAAAGTGCATTGAACAAATATGAAGGTGGTATTTTTGAAAGAAATGCACTCGATGATATTCGATTATCTTTTGAATTGCTTGTGAAAAGTTTACTTGGTAATGATAAGAGCTTAGAGAATCAAATACCTGGTATTTGTACACAATTACAGCAATTTGGGGCATCTAAAGAATTGATGAACATGATTCATCCCATCATCAAATACTATACAGATTTTCAAAATCATCATGTGAAGCATAGTGACTCTGTAAATAAGAATGAAATGGAATATGTGATAGAGTTAACAAGTGTTATCATGAAGTTTCTGATTAAAGCAAACGTAGGAAAATCTTAATCTATCTCCACGGCTGTGTATTACTATCCTGTAAGCGGTAGAGATTGCTGCGCATACGATTGGTGTAGTAGTGAAGGAACGCCAGGAGGCATTCGATGAAATTTTCTGGGTACTCTTTGATGAGAGGACTAAATTGGTGTATGACGGGGAGTTACAAAAATGCACAGACATAGACGGCATAGACTAAGCGACAATGTGGAAGAGGCTATCTGGCATTATGGATATGGCTGTACTTGCCTGGGGATGCTCGAAGAATTCGATGGAAACGATGAACTTTATGAAGCTGTGGACAACTTGACTATGGGATTCAAAAAATATGTCTATGATAATGTGTACAGAGAAGATGAATCCTATGCTGAATATAAGCTGATACAGGCGGCTTCGGAGCAGGAAGTTAATTCTGACTTTTCCTTCATAGCTGATGATGAGAGGGAAACCTATGCCATTAAGGAAGCGAATAATTTTATCCAACTTGGCAAGCGTTGTACCTTTCTGGAAAAATGAATACCTTGACACAAGCAAGCTTCAAGAAGATGGTTTTGATAGCCTTTTTCTTGGAGCTTGATTTATTTGGGGGCATACGTATATTGTCTATAAAATTAAAGAAGGTGTATACCAGAGGTTGACTTTTTCTTCTTTATTTGTTAGACTGTATTTCATAAAGGTGAAATACATCTTGCTCTTAATTGCAAGAGAAAGTTCGGGGAGGATGTAGACGGTGAGTAATGATAATGAAAATAAGGAGACAGTTGACCTTACAGAGTGGACTCAAGAGGAGATGCCTTCTACAGCACGGTTAGCGGAACTGATAACATTGGCAAAAGGGCCGGAGCGTAGTATGGCAGAT
>CAJORC010000400.1 GCA_905236615.1 uncultured Lachnospiraceae bacterium | reverse complement strand
CCGTTAGCCACAGTATAGCTAACGCCCATTAGCTTGTCAAGTTTTTTCTCCGAGAACATAAAAAAAGCCTGCAAGTAGCAGGAATGCTCTTTATATATGCAACCGGGATACAGGTTGCATCCCGGTATTTTTCTAACTTACTTCAAATACTCCGTGAAGAAATCCGTCAGTTTATCGAACGGAATATAATCCTTATCTCCGCCGTCATAAAGGTCTGTATGTACAGCGTCAGGGATTATCATAAGTTCTTTGTTATCTGCATACTTACTGTCCTTTGTCATCTCTTCATAAGCATCCTTGGAAAAATAGCAGGAATGAGCCTTCTCTCCATGAACAAGAAGTACTGCGCTTCTGATTTCCTTGCTGTACATTAGGATAGGCTGATTTACAAATGACTCGCAGCCGATCACATTCCATCCGCCGTTGGAATTAAGAGATCTTTCATGATAGCCACGATCGGTCTTGTAATAATCCTTAACAAAGAACGGTGCATCCTCCGGAAGGGGATCTACTACGCCGCCGCCGAGCTTATACTCTCCATTTTTCAGATCATCAAGTCTCTGGGCGCACATAGCTTTTCTCTTCTCAAAGCGAGCTTCTTCGCTGTCCGCGGAATCGAAATATCCCTTGGCATTTACTCTTGTCATATCATACATGGTAGAGGCAACCATAGCTTTGATCCTTGTATCAAGAGCCGCCGTATTTATAGCCATTCCACCCCAGCCGCAGATACCGATGATTCCGATCCTCTCTGGATCAACCTTCTCATTCAGAGAAAGAAAGTCTACCGCTGCCATAAAGTCCTCTGTGTTGATGTCCGGGGAAGCCATATATCTTACATTTCCACCGCTCTCTCCGGTAAAGGAAGGATCAAATGCAATTGTAAGGAATCCACGCTCTGCCATAGTCTGTGCATAGAGACCTGCACACTGCTCCTTTACCGCACCGAAAGGTCCGCAGACCGCAATCGCCGGAAGTTTGCCCTCCGCCCCTTTAGGAACATACATATCTGCCGCAAGGGTGATGCCATAGCGGTTTACAAAAGTCACCTTGCTGTGGTCTACTTTTTCGCTCTTCGGGAAAGTCTTGTCCCATTCCTGTACCAGACTCAGTTCTTCTTTTTTAATCATTGTAGAAACCTCCGTTTTAATTAGTTTGTCTGCTTCATTTCTTTTTCAAGATTGCGGATCAAAAAGTCCAGACAATCGACCTTTCTGCCGCTTTCGTGCAGCTCATCCATGAGAGTGCATCGGTTTTTCCTTATCATCCTGATGACCGAATCCATTTTTTCGTCTGTGCACATATCAGCTATGCGTTGAATATCATTCAAACTGCATCCGGCATCATTAAGGATTTGTTTCAGCCGTTCAATATCCATATTTTGCCTCGCTCAAACCTGTGTTTCTCCTTGCAATATCTATTATAGTCTCTTGACAGAATCCTCGCTAATGGTTATAATGAATATCATACTATTCCTTTTTAGAATATCGCAAAATCTACTCCTTCGGAGGTATTCATGGAAATCAGAACACTCAGATATTTCCTTGCGGTAGCAAGGGAAGAGAACATGACTCGTGCCGCCGAGTTTCTTCATGTTACACAGCCCACATTGTCAAAAGCACTAAAATCCCTTGAAGAAGAACTTGGCAAGCAGTTGTTCACACGGCGCAGCTTCTGCATCCGCCTTACAGATGAGGGAATGCTCCTCAGAAACCGTGCAGAAGATCTTGTCAGCATGGCAGATAAGATTGAACAGGAATTTGTCTCTCTCGATGACATCACCGGCGGAGAATTATACTTTGGCCTTGCGGAATCCTATCAAATCAAGTTTCTGGCAAGAGCTATAAGGGATTTCAAGAAGAATTATCCGAACCTCCATTACCATATTACAAGCGGTGATACGGAACAGGTCGCAGACAAAATGGATAAAGGCCTGCTTGATTTTCTTGTTCTTGCCGAACTGCCGGACAGCAGGAAATACGAATATATCGAATTTCCTGAAAGCGATAAGTGGGGACTTGTCGTACCGACAAATGACCCCTTTTCGCAAAAAGAACACATCACTATAAACGAGTTGAAAAACAGCCCTCTTTTCTGCTCCGATCAGGCATGGAACAACGAGATAAAAAAATGGGCGGGTAATGATTTTGGAGATTTACGACTTGAAGGCTCATTCAGGCTTTCCTACAACGGCTCTATTTTTGCAAGCGAGGGGTTAGGATACCTGTTGACCTTTGATAAATTAGTCAATACATCTGACGGGAGTGGTCTTGTATTTATACCTTTGTATCCTGTTCTCGAAACAAAACTGTATATCTCCTGGAACAGACATCAGGCATTTACGCCTATTGCGGAACGTTTTTTGAAACATCTTAAAACTTCATTTGAAAGCAAAATACCCATTTTGCAATAATCATGTTATAACCGCTATTAATTGGATATAATAATCCAAATATAAGTACCATTTTTTCAAT
>CAJORC010000399.1 GCA_905236615.1 uncultured Lachnospiraceae bacterium | reverse complement strand
TGACATAAATCCTTATTTTATATATAATTAGATAGTTTCTAAGGGATTTCGTAGACCTGCACATTCTACGAATCTTCTCCTATAATTCCCACTTTTTTAATTCCATAAAAAAAATCCACCGGAAATTAATTTTCCAATGGATTTGTTAAGCCGTATTTTTCCAGAAGTGCTGTAAAGTATTCAGGGATTGCAGCTTCTGTCTCGACATATTCTTTTGTATGCGGCTGAATGAAGCCCAGTATCCTTGCATGCAGCGTCTGGCCTTCAAGTCCCTTTACAGGATGTCCGTAAACATCATCTCCAACTACAGGATGACCGATAGATGCCATGTGTACTCTTATCTGGTGTGTTCTGCCGGTTTCGAGTCTGCATTCCACAAAGCTGAATTTATCAGTTGATGACAGAACCTTGAAATGAGTAACAGCATTTTTACCATCCATCGTCACTGCCATTTTCTTGCGGTCTTTTGTACTGCGTCCAATGGGTTTGTCTATAACTCCGTCTTCCTTGACTTTTCCTTCAACAACAGCAACATAACGCCGCTTTATGCTGTGATCCTTAAGCTGCTCTGCAATGCTCCTGTGAGCAAAATCATTCTTACAGACAAGGAGCGAACCAGTAGTATTTTTATCTATCCTGTGAACTATTCCGGGACGCATTACTCCGTTTATCCCTGACAGGTCATTACAATGATAAAGGAGCGCATTTACAAGTGTTCCGCTGTAATGCCCGGCAGCCGGATGCACAACCATCCCCTTGGGTTTATTAACAACAAGGACATCGTCATCCTCGTAAAGAATATCAATCGGGATATTCTCAGCTTCTATTTCCGGCGCGATCTTTTTTGGAAGAAGGAGCTCTATAGAATCTCCTTCCCTGACGATCGTTCTCGCCTTTACATTCTTTGAATTAACGGTAACTCCGCCGTTGTCGATTATCTTTTGGATGTATGATCTGGAAAGATCTTCAATCTGTCCTGCAAGGTATTTATCAATTCTTTCATCCGCATCATCCGAATCAACTATCAAAGAATACTTTTCTAATTCTTCACTTTTCATCATTATTCTCAGGCTTCATAAAAGCGGAATGTATTTTAGGATTATTTGCCTTCTTCATATCCAGATCATCCTCTTTCCACACAAACAGTATGGTGATAAGAAGAGCAGCGGTACCAACAGTAACATAAATATCAGCAACATTGAATACAGGGAAATCAATATAAATAACATATATGAAATCTATCACATACTTAAGCATTACCCTGTCGATCATGTTGCCTATTGCACCGGCAGTTATCAGACTCAGTAAGAACCTCAGAAAATGGTACTTACCATATGTCGGTATTTTAACCAGCGCAATAACCATAACGGCAACGAAAATAACTCCTATGGCAATAAAAAAGATGCTCTGGTTCTGCAGCATTCCAAAAGCCGCACCCCTGTTTTCAAGATACTCAAGAATAAGGAAATCCTTGATAACAGGAATAGGTGCCTTATTCATAAGATGCTCCACGGCTATTCTTTTCGTTAACTGATCAAGTCCTACAAAAAGAATTATCAATACAAGATCCACAAACCAGTATAATACATTTCTAACCTTTATCATTTATTCAACACCTCAGTCAGCATCTGACAAAACAAGCTGCTTTAAGGCATCTCTCATTTCATCATCTGTTACAGTCGTATCAATATAAGCTTTTCCGGGTTTCTTTAAAAGAATGAATTTCACATGTCCCGCATCCATTTTCTTATCCGATTTACTGATCTCAATTATTTTTTCAATATCAGCATCATCATCAAGCGTTAAAGGAAGCCCGAATGGTAAAAACATATCACGGATCTCATAGAATTCCTCTGTATCAAGTCCGCCCCGTCTGTAAGATATCCATGAAGCCGCGATAGTTCCAAGGGCAACACACTCGCCATGCAGGAGTTTGAAATCCATGTATTTTTCTATAGCATGTCCTATTGTATGTCCGAAGTTCAGCAGTGCCCTCTCTCCTTTTTCCATAGGATCTTTTTCGACAACCGCTGCTTTTATCTCGCAGCTTCTTTTTATCATCTTCTCAAGATATTCCGGTTCACGGTCGGTTATCTCGTTAAAGTTATTAATAAGCCAGCTGTAATAATCCTTATCCTTAATAAGCCCGTGCTTAAGGATTTCTGCCATTCCTGAAGCAAACTGCCTTCCATCCAGTGTTGACAGAGTAGACATGTTCATGTAGACGAGTGCCGGCTGATGAAAAGCACCGACCATGTTTTTAAACTCTTCAAAATCCACACCTGTCTTACCTCCAATGGAGCTGTCAGTCTGTGCCAGAAGTGTTGTTGGAATCTGGATAAAACGGATTTTTCTCAGATATGTTGCAGCGCAAAAGCCTGTCAGATCACCTATAACCCCTCCGCCAAGAGCGATAAGAATATCGTTCCTGTCAAAGTGATTTTCTATAAGCTTTCTATATACTCTTTTAACAGTTTCAAGATTCTTATTCTCTTCTCCTGCTTCAATTTCTACAGATATAACTTCAGAAAAAACTTCACGCAGAATTTCCGCAACTTCTTTTTCATAATGCGGACCAACATTATTGTCAGTAACTATACAGGCTCTCCTGCCTTTGACATTCAGTTCTTCCAGTTCAGAAGCTAAACGTGAAAAATCATTTT
>CAJORC010000398.1 GCA_905236615.1 uncultured Lachnospiraceae bacterium | reverse complement strand
CTCTCTCAGAACCGGCGAGACCCATTGTTATCATTGTCATCTGCATCGAAGCCTGCATGATCGTCTGTGAAAGCTGTCTGCACATTCCAAGGAAAGAAACTATCATACCGATCGTTACATAATTAAATTCGTCCGTTGAAAAATTGCTTATTCCGAAATTCCTTGCATTAAAGCTTACAAGAAGTCCTCCGATAATAGCAAGAACAACATAGAGAATATTACCCATATTTCCCATGATAGGACCTAAGATATTTCCGAATGTATTGGCCTTTTCACTGGCATCTCTCAGCTTTTCATTAAGTTCTGCGAAATCCGCTTTTGCATCAGGCTCATGATTGAAGACCTTTACAACTCTTGTGCCTTCCATCATTTCTTCAATAAAGCCCTCTTCTTTCGCAAGCGCCATCTGCTGTTCAAGCATGTATCTTGAACTCTTTCCGCCAATGTTCTTAACCGCACTGAGCATAAGGAAAATGAACAATGCCGCAACAAGAGTGAGCCATACGCTGTAATACAGCATCATAAAGATAAGGCCTACGCAGCTTATCACTGACTGTATCAGCATCGGCAGGCTCTGTCCTATAAGCTGTCTTATGGCATCTGTATCATTTGTATAAGTACTCATGATATCGCCATGTGCATGTGTGTCAAAGAACTTTATAGGCAGTGACTCCATCTTTTCAAACATATCCACACGGAATGCTTTAAGAGTTCCCTGCGTAACATATGCCATTATTCTGGTATAGGTAAAAGTTGCGGCAATTCCCACAAGATAGAAAGATATCATGGTTAAAATGATCTTCATGAAATCCGCCGCTATTGACTCATACCCGCCGGTAATACCCGGTGCGATGATCTCATCGATTATCTTCTGAATAAAGAGATTTGCTATAACTGACGAAAAAGCACTCAGTATCAGACAGATAAACACGATAACGAGCTGAACACCGTAATGGCTGCCCAGATATTTAAGAAATCTGCCAAAGGTTCCGGGTTTAACATCAAATTTCTGATAATTTCTTCTCATCTGTTATTCCTCCTTTCCCTTTGTCTGTGAATCAAATAATTCTTTATAAATTCCGTTTTTCTTAAGCAGTTCTTCATGATTTCCGCTTTCAACTATCTTACCGTCTTCCATTACAAGTATCTTATCTGCTTCCTGAACAGAAGAAACCCTCTGTGCAATAATGATCTTTGTAGTCTCCGGAAGTGAATGTGCAAGTCCGTTTCTTATAAGCGCATCAGTCTTGGTATCGACTGCGGAAGTTGAATCATCGAAAATAAGAACTTTAGGCTTCTTTAATATAGCCCTTGCGATACAGAGTCTCTGCTTCTGTCCGCCGGATACATTTGTACCGCCTCGTTCAATATGTGTATTGTATTTATCCGGCATCTGCTGTATGAACTCGTCCGCCTGTGATAT
Source organism: uncultured Lachnospiraceae bacterium (assembly GCA_905236615.1). Taxonomy (GTDB): domain Bacteria; phylum Bacillota; class Clostridia; order Lachnospirales; family Lachnospiraceae; genus NK4A144. The sequence continues at coordinate 6,952 of CAJORC010000398.1, read as the reverse complement.
TTTGCAGGCAGCCATGATCTCCTCGTCAGTTGCCTCTTTGTTTCCCCATCTCATATTATCTTTGATAGTTCCCGAGAAAAGGACATTTTTCTGAAGTACGACCGCAACCGCATCACGGAGACTTACAAGGTCATAATCCCTTACATCTCTTCCGCCTACTCTTACAGCACCTTCGCTTACATCATAAAGACGCGGGATAAGCTGGATAAGCGATGTCTTCGACGAACCTGTTCCTCCGAGTATACCGATCGTTTCTCCGGATTTTATATGGAGATCGATATCGGAAAGAGCGTATTTCTTACTGTTCTCTTTATATTTAAATGAAACATTGTCAAAATCAATGTCACCGCTCGCAACTTCCTTAATCCCATTCTCAGGAGAAGTAAGAGAACTGTCCGTATTCAGCACTTCTGCTATACGTCCTGCTGATTCCGCAGCCATTGTCGTCATTACAAATACCATGGATGCCATCATCAGCGATATAAGGCACTGGGTTCCGTAAGTTAAGAGAGATGAAAGTTCTCCGGCATTAAGCTCTGTGGCACCCGAATTAATGATCATCCTTGCACCGTTATAGCATACAAGGAGTATTGCGATATAAATGCATAAAGTCATTACCGGTGCATTGAAAGCCAGAATCTTCTCTGCATTTACAAAATCATTTCTTACTTCTTCAGCTGCCTTTGCAAATTTCTTCTTTTCATAGTCTTCTCTTACGAATGCCTTTACGACCCTTATTCCTGCAATGTTTTCCTGCACCGAATTATTAAGTGCATCATATTTCTTGAAAATCTTTTTGAATATAGGGCGTACAATTATCACTATTCCAAAAAGAACAATTGCAAGGATCGGTATCATTCCCATGAAGTAGGTTGCCATCTTCAAATTGATGGTCGCACTCATCACCACCGAAAATATAACCATCAGCGGTGCCCTGAATGCCATTCTTATAAGCATCTGATACGCATTTGTAACGTTGGTTACATCTGTTGTCATTCTTGTAACAAGTGAAGATGTCGAAAACTTATCAACATCTGCAAATGAAAAATCATTTATCCTGTTAAAGAGATCTCCCCTGAGATTCTTTGCAAGTCCCGTAGAACCTGTTGCTGCATACTTACCTGCAACGATTCCGCAATAGAGCGAAGCAAACGCCATAACCAGAAGTATCGCCCCGTTCTCCAGTATGGGTCTCATCGAATTTCCATCCATCTGATTGATCAGTCTCGCCATTATCAGAGGAATAAAGCACTCCAGTAAGCACTCCAGTGCAACAAATGCCGGAGCAAGGATTGAAGCTTTTTTGTATTCCCTGATAGATTTTCCTATGGTCTTAACCTTATCCATTCTTTTCTTCCTTTCCTTCCGCTTCAAGTCTCATCAGGTTATCAATGAGTTTATGACATACCTCATCGAAAATCCTGATTTCTTCATCAGTTATCCCCTCAGTCAGCTCATCATCAAGCTTATCCATGTCAGAAAGAACAACTTCCCTGAGTCCTGCAACCTTCTCCGTCGCAACGATTTTTTTAAGTCTGGCATCATAGGGAACAGATTCGCGCCTTATAAGGCCTTTCCTCTCCATATTCTTTAATATCTCCGATACTGTTGAGGGTTTCAGATGTGAGTCAAATTCAATGTCCTTCTGAAAAATATCCTTGTCAACAGTCATAATAAAATGAAGTGTCCTGCCTTCCGGTCCGCTTAAATCCCTTCCGGCGCACATGCGATCCAGCCGCTTGGAAAGCAGCATGGATATCCAGCCGATTTTTTTCATTACGCTTCTCTTATCCATATTTCACCTTCAATTCCTTTATAAATTGTCTGTAAAGGGAAACAATCTTCGTGTCCGAACATTTAGCTTCCGAATTGTTCGGGTACGAACTATTATATTCTTATAAATATCCAAAGTCAACTATTGTGTACAAAGAAATAATAAATTTTTTCGAAACTAAAAAAGATGGTTATGTTTTCAATCAAAAAACAAAACCACCCTTTATCTATTTCAAATCTCAATATAAATCGGTGCATGATCGGCTCTTGCTCCCGAATCTATCATCTCCGATTTTTTGACCTTATCCTTTATCCTGTCACTCACAATAAAATAGTCGATCCGCCAACCCGAATTATTTGCCTTGCTGGTCTTTATCCTCTGTGACCACCATGAATACTTATCCTTAACGTCTCCATTCAGATATCTGAAGCTGTCTGCAAATCCGCCCTTCAGGAGTTCCGTAAATCCTGCCCTTTCCTCATCAGTAAAACCTGCCGAGAAATGGTTTGATGCAGGATTCGCAAGATCGATCTCCTCATGTGCCACATTAAAATCACCGCAGCTGATCACAGGTTTATTCTTATCAAGTTTCTGCAGATATTCCTTGAATTTAATATCCCATTCCTGTCTTTCCTTAAGACGTTTCAGCCCGTCTCCTGCGTTCGGCGTATAAACGCATACCAGATAAAAATCTTCTGTTTCGAGAGTTATTATCCTTCCTTCATTATCCATGGTATCCGGGGCATCTATCTTCGGTCTGTCTGTGGCTATGCCGATTTCTTCCTTATACAGGATCATGGTTCCGGCATAACCTTTTCTTGCAGGCGGTTCTGACGAAACAAAATCAACCTTATGATCCGGAAATATCTCTTTTAAGGCTGTTTCCTGCTTTGCATTCATGCCCGTTACAGGAAGTTTTGTCTCCTGTATTGCAATTATTTCAGCATCCATTTCCGCTATTTTTTTCAAAACATCTCTTGTCAGAAGAGCCCTGTCAGAACTTCCGGTAAGAGCTGCATTCAGTGAGTCGATATTCCACGAAATGATTTTCATAATAAAAGCTCCTTAGATGATTTCATTATAAAAAGTTATGCAGCTTCCTTCACGCCGCTTACTTTCATAGGTTGCCTGATCAGCACAGGTATAAAGTTCCGAAAAGGTCACGTTTTTCCTTATCGCATGAATTATCGCACCGACACTTACCGCAACCCTGCTGTTCGGAATTCGCGGTATTGAGATCTGTCCGACATTCGCAATAAAGCGTTCTACTATAACCCTTCCCTTACCTGTTGTATCTATATCGGAAACATACGCGGCAAATTCATCGCCGCCCAGACGCATTATCACGTCACTGTCACGGAAAGTTCTTTTCATTGCATCGGCAATGATCATAATTATCCTGTCTCCGGTCTCGCTTCCGTATCTTTCATTTATAGCTCTGAAATTATCGGCATCAAGAAGAATAAACATCCCCCTTGCACCGTTTTCAAGTATTTCGTTTATCTTCCTTTCTCCTCCCGCACGATTATATATACCGGTCATCTCATCAATTTCCGAAAGGAGTCTCTGATTATCCTTATTTCTCTTTTCCCGGTCTATGGACTCTATAAGCCATAAAACAGTTTTGACTTTCCTCAGATCATTCCTTGACTCCACTATAAATCTTGCCCTGCACCATTTACTTCTGTGGTCCAGGAATTCCTCGGTAATGGTTCCGTTGTCTTCCAGTCTCTTCTCTAAAGTTGTTAACTCGGCAAATTCCGTCATTTTCTTTTTTGACCTCTCTGCCATTAGCTTATCTATGACTGTCAGAAGCGTTTTTTGCGCCTCACTTCTTTTTTTACCGATAAGAGATCTGACCGCCTCATCACTGCAGCTTATTTCTTCAAAACTGTCTTTCTCCAGATCGATCCTGTGGATCGATAAATAGATATCCGATACCGGCTTGATCTTTCTTACCTTTGCATTTTTCCGCAAAAGCCAGAGAATGACCAAAAGCAATATTATAATTATAAGGAATTCTATTATTTCTATAATCATATTCAATCAAAGAACCTGCTTTATTGTAAAAGTCACAATCCGACAACGTTCAATGTTGCCGGATTGTAACTCTTAAAATATTTATTCTGTTTTATTTAACGTAAGCAACTGCCTTCTCTCCTGCCTGACGACCAAATACTATGATGTCAGCGACAGCATTACCGCCGAGACGGTTTCCACCGTGGACACCACCGGTTGTCTCGCCTGCAGCAAAGAGACCTGCAATAGCCTTTCCGTCCTTATCAAGCACTTCGGTATTGGTATTGATCTTTATACCACCCATTGTATGATGGATACCGGGTGCTACCTGAATTGCATAGAATGGAGCTGTATCAAGCGGCTCTGCAAAACTTGTTCTGTCAAAATCAGGATCCTTCTTGTCTGCAACATAACCGTTCCACTTCTTCATTGTTTCCTCGAAGTTCTCAGCATTGATATCGATCTTCTCAGCAAGCTCCTTGTAGTCCTTGCCTTCAGTTGCATATCCGCTGCGGATATAGCCCTGAATGGACTTGGAAGCATCAACCATCTTCTGGTCAATGATGAGCCATGCAAACTCACCGGGCTGCTCAAACTCTGCTGCAGATACCTTATCTCTTGTTGAAACTTCATCATAGAAACGGACACCGTCTGTATTTACAAGAATAGCACCGTCTCCTCTTACACCTTCCGTGATAAGTGAAGAACTGTTCTTCTCAACTGTGGGATGAAGCTGGATCTGATCCATATCTACCAGATCTGCGCCTGCATTCTCTGCCATCTCAATACCCCTGCCCATTGCACTCGGAGCATTTGTGGACATAAATCCCTTAAGGTCAGGTCTGTACTTTGAAACCATTTCATTATTATAACCAAAACCGCCTGTTGCAAGAACTACAGCCTTTGCATTTACAGTGATCTCGTTTCCTGTTGCGCCTGTAGCATGAACACCGGCAACCTTGTCACCATCCATGATTACCTTATCAGCTGTTGTCTCATAAAGGATTTCAATATTTCTGTCTTCTACATTCTTAAGAAGTATAGGTACAAGATATGCACCAACGTCAGATACCTTGCCTTCGGAATCCACAGGTCTGTGAATACGCTTAACTGCGGCACCGCCTGCTGCACCAACCGAATCAAGAGGTGCGCCTATGCTTTCAAGCCAGTCGATCGCAGCCGGACTGTTCTCGGTCATGAATTTAACAAGCTCGGGATCATTCTTTCCATGTCCGCCGATGATAGTATCAAGCTGGAAAAGCTCAGGAGAATCGAAATATCCTTCCGGCTTTGCCTGATATTCATCCCACTGCTCTTTAACTGTCTTTGCAAGATTCTGTACAACCTCAAGGTCTTTTACTTCATCATCGTTTGCAGCCTTATCAAGAGTCTTCTCAACACCGGCTGCCTCTCCGAATTCATTCTTGTCCTGTCTTGTAGTCTTGGCTGCATTAAGACCGCCGCCTGCACGAGAGGTATTTCCTCCTGCCATTACCTGACTTTCAAGAACTATAACCTTTTTACCTGCATCAGATGCCACGATAGCTGCTGACATTCCTGCGCCGCCTGCTCCGACAACAACGATATCTGCATCATAAGTTGCATCCTCTGCCTTTTCTGCAGGCTTTGCATTTGCTGCAGCTGCAACTGCCGCTGCTCCACCGGCCTTGAATACTGATACATCAAAGCCTGCCGATGTAATGGCTGCCTCAACCGCTTCTTTGATCGCTGTACTTGTAACTGTTGCACCTGAAATGGCATCAACTTCTACGCACTGTGCTTCATGAATAGCACCGGGTATAGACTCTACAGCCTTGCTTCCGATTCCGGGAGTCTCATTCTGCTCCGTAACCTTAACGGAATAAATATGGTCTGCTGTGGCGATGACTTCAACCTTAACATCGCCGTCCATTCCCTTTGCGCTTCCTTCTGCTGTTACAGCATCTGCGGGAATATCCTCTTCTACTGCCGGTGCTGCTGATGCCTCAGCCTCACCTGCTGCGCTTCCGCCGAAGGCTACGGGATCAAATCCTGCTGATGAAAGAGCATTACCTACAGCTTCTTTAATCGCTGTACTTGTAACCGTTGCTCCCGAAGTAGCATCTACATCAATGCTGTTTGCCTCAACAATTTTTCCCGGAAGTTCATCTACTGCCTTCGTTCCAATATCCGGAGTCTCATTCTGTTCCGTAACCGCTACAGAATATATCTTGTCAGCTGTTGCAATGACCTGAACCTTAACATCCCCGTCCATGCCCTTTGCAGTTCCTTCGCAGGTAACCGCATCAGCCGGAATATCTCCTGCCGTTGCCGCTCCCGAACCGGGCTTTTTCATTGTACTCGTGTACGCGATCAGCCCTCCGCAAAATACACAGGCTATAGCGATTGCCAAAACCCTTTTTCCCATTGAACTCATCTGCATCTCCTCCTACTATAAAATACGTTATAATTTTAACGATACTGAAACACCCCGTCAAGTACTATATTCGCAGTCCTATTGTATTTATCGGAAACTATCATTAAAATCTTGAGGAATTAACAGAAACCTTTTGTCCAAAATACGATGCAAAAAGAATATCTGATTACAGCAGTCCAACCGCGTTTCTTACGCAGTCATCACATTCACAGAGCACTTTCCCTGTTCCTATGCCTTTAAGTTCCTTGCAGATACTCGCTCCGCTCTTCTCAGTAAACTCCCTGTGTAAAACTGCCGCATCTTTGATTATCGGTTTCCCATTGTATTTTTTGAGTCCGAGAAGCATCTGTGCGCCGCAGAGGGCTCCGCAGGTTGATTCCATGCATCCCATGCCTCCGCCGAAAGATGCTCCCATCTTTTTTAATGTTTCTTCCGGTATATCAACTTCATCCTTAAACGCACATAAAACTGCCTGACAACAGTTATATCCATTGTGTTTGAGTTCTACCGCAAGTTCTCTTTTATCCATGTATTATTTCTCCTCTTTATTCTTAAGTTTGCATATCGACTGTGTCATTGTTCCCATCGGACAGAAACTGCACCAGGTTCTGGGTCTGTAAATAACCATAAGTATTAGTCCTATAAGAGTCGATGTCAGCATCATACTGTAAAAGCCATAGCTGTACTGAGTTATCCATTCCGGAACTCCGCTTGCCGTATATGCCCAGTTCCACGGTATCCTG
>CAJORC010000397.1 GCA_905236615.1 uncultured Lachnospiraceae bacterium | reverse complement strand
CCGTAACTGTGAGCACCTGCAAGGTGTGAACAGTTACATAAATTACGCTGCAGCTAATGAACAATCCGACGCGGGACGCTTGTTAATTATCTGCAGCTGATTTCTGACAAGCTGCAGAAGCAGGTGAGACTTCTATTGAGTACGAATTATCATAGATCGATCGAACCGAGGGTGTCATTATTTGCAACGAAGTACACCTTCGAGTCTTCGGGTTTGACATAAAATTCGAGTGATTTCAGATCCGATATGTTCATATCATCGCGGTGCGAAAGGTCTTCTTTTGCAATCTTTATGAGATCTTCAACGGTCAGGTCTTTTCCGTGTGTCTGAAAATGAAATTCTTTTTTGATCGTTTCTTTCTTTTTAGCAGCCATAAAAACCCCCTTAAAAGCTGAATAATAAAGATAAGTAAAGAATATATCAATTGTGTTCGTCAGTCAATCGCTATGTTTGGCAAATAATGAGAGGAAGATTTATGTTGGAACAGTTTGAGAGAACGGAGCTTCTTCTTGGAAGAGAAGCGTTGGAAAAACTTGAGGGAAAAAAAGTTGCCGTATTCGGTGTAGGAGGCGTGGGAGGATATGTCTGTGAGGCACTGGCGAGAACCGGAGTCGGACATTTCGAACTGATCGATAAGGATACGGTTTCGCTGTCAAATATAAACAGGCAGATAATCGCACTCAGGAGCACAGTAGGAAGATATAAGGTCGACGTGATGAAAGAGCGTATAGCCGATATAAATCCCGATGCGGAAGTCAATGCCCGGAAGATGTTCTTTCTGCCGGAGACCGCAGGTGAATTTTCCTTCGAAGGACTTGACTATGTTGTTGATGCCGTTGATACGGTAACGGCAAAGATCGAGATAATCATGAGATGTAAGGAGCTTGGAATCCCTGTTATAAGCAGTATGGGGGCGGGAAATAAGCTTGATCCCACACGATTCAGGGTTGCGGATATTTATAAAACTACTATGTGCCCTCTTGCAAAAGTGATGCGAAGGGAAATGAAAAAACGGGGTGTGAAAAAGCTTAAAGTTGTTTTTTCGGATGAAATGCCGCAGCCGGTAACGAAAAAACGTACTCCGGGCTCGATAGCCTTCTCGCCGTCGGTTGCCGGACTTGTGATAGCGGGTGAAGTGATAAAGGACTTGATAAAAACCGTGCAAATTAATTGATTTTTGTTATAATAGATAATACAATAATTTCGTACAATTCGATTGGGCGTTTGGCCTTTGGAATACAGTTTTATTAAAAAAATATAAAAATACAGTTGACATTTTTGCCCATATGTATCAAAATGTATACATATATGTTTGATTATAAGAACAGTTTTCTAATTTTATAAGGGATTAAAAAATGAAGATCGAAGCATACGCAAAAATCAATCTTGCGCTTGATATCACGGGCAGACGTCCTGACGGATATCATCTTGTGCGGATGGTAATGCAGAGCCTTAAGCTTCATGATACGGTTGATATTGAAAAATCCCCTGACGGCGAAGGTCTTATCGGTCTTCATACCGATTCGGATCTGGTGTGTGATGATAAATCAAATCTCGCATGGAAAGCTGCGGAACTTTTGATCAATGAGTTCGATATCAGGGATAGGACCGAGATCAGGATAACGAAGCGTATCCCGGTGGCTGCGGGTCTTGCCGGAGGAAGCAGCGATGCGGCGGCAGTACTTAAAGGAATGAACATCGTTCATAATCTGGGCCTGTCAGAAGAAGAACTTCAGAAAAGAGGACTTCGCCTCGGCGCAGATGTACCCTATTGCATCAGCGGCGGAACGATGCTTTCGGAGGGAATAGGAGAGATACTTACAAAAGTTGAGGGCGGAATGCCTGAATGCGGAGTGCTCCTTGTTAAACCGAGAGTCGGAGTTTCGACGAAGGAAGTTTATGAGACTTTTGACAGCCTCGAAAAGGAAACACACGCTGACGTTGACGGAGTACTGGAGGCTCTTAAAAATAAAAATCTTCCATTACTTTCGGAAAGATTATCCAATGTTTTGGAAAACGTTACTATAGAAAAGCTTCCTGTCATCAATGATATTAAGAGAGACATGAATGAAGCAGGGGCAGCGGGAACTCTTATGAGCGGCAGCGGCCCGACAGTTTTTGCATTATTTGATAATGAAGCCCGGCTTAAAGAAGCAGAGGCTTTCATGAGAAATAAATATTCAAATGAGGAAATAATTGTTAGTAGTATATAACATATTTAGGAGGGTAGAAGCATGGTAAAGAAGGTTATCGAATATGATTATATCAAGGAGGACAACGACGCATTTCTCCCGTTGAGAGACACGGTCTTCAATCAGTTAAGACTTCAGATACTCCACGGAGAATTAAAGCCCGGCGAAAGGCTTATGGAAGTTGCTCTTGCGGAGAGACTCGGAGTATCCAGGACTCCGGTTCGTGAGGCGATCCGTATGCTGGAGCAGGAAGGTCTCGCAGTTCTTCTTCCGAGACGTGGTGCACACGTTGCAAGCATAAATGAGAGACAGCTCGAGGAAATGCTCGAAGTAAGACGTACTCTTGAGACTTTCACAGTAAATGCAGCATGCTCAAGGATTACTCTTGATGAGCTTAATGACCTCAAAAGAGCAAATGAGGAGTTTGCAGCAGCGGTTAAGTCCGGTGACGTTATAAGGATTGCCGAGACAGATATCATTTTCCATGATCGTATCGCTCATTATGCAGGAAACAGCAAGATAGAAGATATTCTCCATCATCTTAAGGAGCAGCTCTTCAGATATAAGTATGAGTATCTTAAGGATACAACAGAGTATGATCATCTCGTTACAGAGCACGATATGATATGTGATGCTTTTGAGCACGGCAGCAATGACAAGGCTGTTGAGGTTATCAAGCTCCATATTGATACACAGGAGCTCAGCATTTATTATCATCTCAGAGATGAGCAGGAAATCGAGGAGAAATATAACCGTAGATGAACAAAGATGTGATGGTCACAGTAAGCGGCTTCCAGATAAATGAGT
>CAJORC010000396.1 GCA_905236615.1 uncultured Lachnospiraceae bacterium | reverse complement strand
TCTTAACTGCTCGCAAAGAAATTCTGGAACAATTCTTGTCCTATCATATTTTAAAACTGCCAAGCTTTCGAATAGTCCAAGCTTTTCAGCCGTTCTGACAATAGCAGCCGAACCAAGTGATCCACTCTTTGAAAGGAGAATGTCGAATTTTTCCGTCTGGCATCTTTTCTGTATTTCTCGATATTCTTCCTCAGAAATATATTTCACATCTGAAAAATCCAGCTCACCATTAATTATATTTTTGGCAGAAATGAATGTTATACCTGTTTCTAAATAATTCGGGGTTTTATGCGTACCATCTGTAATCTTGGAACACAACTCTCCAAGCTTTTCGACAGGGTACTTGTCATTTTCAAAGAGCTCGACAAATCGGGCTTTGATGAGGTTGTCAAATGACTCTAACTGTTTCTTTCTCTCACGTATAACGGATTCCAAAAGATCCATCATATCCATACACTTCTGCTGCTCCACTGAAGATATCTGAGGAACTTGTAATTCTTCTAATACTACTTTACCAATAGCTTTAAATGTGCTTCCTGTTCCTTGATTATTCAGGTCTGTATTTCTGGCCTTCAGCAAATGAAAAACATAGTTTCTTTCGGCAGTATCCTCAATAGTAATTGCTGCCAATCCTCTGCCAATGCAACACCTATCTTTTGCATAATTTAAAGCTCCTATAGGCGCTCTTACTGAAATCAATATATCTCCAGGCTCTGCGATTTTTTTAGGTTCATTGCACCATACTCTTTCGTTAGGATATAATTCTCCAAAATCTGCATTGCCTTGAAAGAATGGTAATCCATCACCTTCTTCATTGTAACTTGATGAGTCTGGTGACTGCCCCATTGTAATTTTTGCAATGTCTTTAAGTGCTTTATATTCCATCTATCATCCCTACAAATACCAATTTACAATTTTCTATTTTTAATTGACACTCAAATATATGTTCTGTATAATTATTCTTCGGTGCTACCATTTTCGGTTAAGTGAGATAGGAAATCTTCGATTTCCGTTATCGAACTTATGCAGAGAAAGGCGGTTAGTCTTCTCCGGAAGACTGTGACTTCCGTTTATTATAAATATCTCTAATATGGGAAATTTGACAACGGAGGAATTGCTCATGCTAACCATTACAGACTTGATTGCAGTGCTTGCACTGTGTGCTACTTTTTATAGTCTTGGTTATATGCATGGACAGCATAATTCCAAGACACAAAAATAACCGCCCCAGCCTCGCAAACTTGGAGCGGTTATCATTATGATAATTTAACCAAATAGGCTAACCGTCTATCGGTAGCACTTTTCTGCTTATATCTTATCATTTCCGCTCGCTGTCGTCAAATTTATTCCAACAAAAATATATTACGTTCAGACACTTAACAATTTCTTCAGTTCCGCAAACTCATTCTGTATCTCTGCCTCTATCGCTTCTATCTTGCCCATGATCACTTCCGTAGGTTCATACTCAACCTTTTCATATACTACCTCTTTATACTTGTTGATTGAAAGATCGTAGTTATTCGAAACTATCTCTTCCACAGGCACGAAGAAACTCTGCTCGGTTCTCTTTCTTTCACTCTCTGCTTCAAGATTATTGAATCTGCTGATAATATCAGGTATATCGTTTTCAGATACTTCCTGCCTCTTGTCATCAAGACTTAGGCCATCTGCCTTCATGTCGTAGAACCATACTTTATCGGTTCCTCCATTACCGGTTTTGGTAAAAATAAGAATAGCAGTCGAAACTCCGGCATAAGGCTTAAACACACCACTCGGCATCGAAATTACAGCATCAAGCTTGTTCTTTTCAATGATTTCCTGTCTAATCTGCTTATGAGCCTTACTTGAACCGAATAATACTCCGTCCGGAACTATAACTGCTCCTCGTCCCCCCTTTTTCAGTATTCTTAAGAAAAGTGCCAGGAACAATAGCTCTGTCTTCTTAGTCTTTGCTATTTTCAATAAATCGGCTGATACTGCCTCATAATCAAGACTACCCTTAAACGGAGGATTTGCAAGCACAAGAGAATATTTTTCTTCATCACTATTCTGCTCAGAAAGACTATCCCTATATGAAATATTAGGATTATCAACTCCGTGCAATAGCATATTCATAGCACCAATACGAAGCATGGTTCTATCCATATCGTTACCATAGAACATATCATTGTTAAAATGATTTCTCTTTGCTTCATCAAGGAATAAATCTGCATGTTCTTCACGAAGATAAGTCTGAGCTTCAATCAAAAATCCCGCCGAACCCATCGCCGGATCGATTATTATATCTCCCGGATTAGGCTTCACAAGATTTACCATCATTTTTATGATATGTCTCGGTGTTCTGAACTGTCCATTTGTACCGGCAGTTGCAACCTTTGAAAGCAGGTACTCATAAAGATCTCCCTTCGAATCTTCTTCACCGAGATCAAGCTGGTCGATTCCATCTACAATTTTAGTGAGCATGGCAGGAGTTGGAATCTTAAAAATAGCATCTCCCATGTATTTCGAATATGCCGATTCTCCGTCCTGATGAAGATTTTTTATGAAAGGAAATACTCCGTTGAGCATTGTTTCATACATCTCATCAGCAGAACCCAAATTTTTGAATTTACTCCATCTGTATTTCTGACAATCAGCAGGAAACATTGGCTGATAAGGAACACCAAGGAAGTTTGCCTCGTTTTCCTTTGTTGTTTCAACTTCATCCAACTGTTTTATAAAAAGGAGATAGGTAAACTGCTCTATTACATCAAGAGGATTAGTTATTCCACCCGTCCAAAAAGTTTCCCATATTCTGTCAATTTTATTCCTTAACTCACCTGTGATCATGTCTTATGCTCCGAATAGTATTTGTTTTATGCATTTAATTAACTGCATAGTTATTTTTAGTATATCATATATAACGCCAAATAGGTTTATGCTTCATATACTAAAAACAGTACAATTTCAATTTACTTTGCATTAAAAAAGACGTTTCTCGTTCATCAAGAGAAACGCCCTTTCATTTGAATTGATTTTTATATTTCTGTTATCAAAACTCTACAAACTTATCTTCCGGCTTACCATTTACAACATAATAAGCGCGACGCTCAGCGAAATTATAATATACTGAAACTTCTTTCATGTTGCCGATTCTATGTCCTTCAGCCTTGTAAGCCTCGCGGATTCTTTCTTCAATATCAGCGGTGCTTATCTGCTCTCCATCAATCTCAAAGAAATGAGTCGTGCTGCTGACTTCTGCTTTCTTTACGGTTTTGGTCTTTGCTTCAGCCTTAACCTTTGTATCTGCCTTATTTGTTTCTTTAGCAGTAGTCTTTTTAGTTGCAGCTTTTTTTGTTGTAGTCTTCTTTGTTGTAGTCTTTTTCGCAGCAGTTTTCTTTGCAGGAGCTTTAGTTTTTTCTTTAACTTCTGTCTCAGCCTTAACTTCTGTCTCAGCCTTAACTTCAATGTCAGCCGCATCCTTTATTTCAGGAGCTACTGTGATTTCTTTCTTTTCTTTTTTAGTAGTTGTGGATTTTGTTTTGGTGCTTTTTCTTGGCATTTGGAACCCCCTCTCCGATATTCATCCGAAAAAGAATTAGAATTGTGATCATCTCCGGAAAGATAAATTGAGATGTTTTATATATCACGATTATATCATGTTTTTCCCAACGTTACTATACATCACGAATACTATTTTCTACGAAAACCATAGGTATTGTTTTATCTTGTATTTTAAAAAGCCTTTCCGCCTGAGACTTTGATTACCTGTCCCGTGATCATCCTTGCCTGCGTTAGACCCATAATATCTATCCACCCCATTTTTATCCATCTTGGTAGCATCGAATGGTCTGAGTATTTTCTGATGGCAACTCTAATTTTAAAGATACGACGTTTATAATGATTTTTGCTATCTCTTCAGGAATTTCTATAATTTCTTGCACATCCTAACGCCTCAATCAATCCATCAGCACTTACTCCCGGAACTTTCTCGTATACCGCAATATGATCCCAGTCTGTACTTCTGTCTTTGAATGATGGATATAAAAAACCGCATTCCGGTTCATCCAGTTCTGAATCACCATGTACAGGTGCGACAATACAAATAAGATAGTTATAGACTTCTTCCGACTCCCACTGCTCTCCCTTGTCAGAACCTATAAGTGGAATATCATAAGTTCCGTTAAATACAAATATTGCAAATTTCTTTCCTTTTGGCATCTTCTCTGCGGCAATTTCATAAAAGGTCTGCATCAATGCATCGTTTTTCAGATTAACTTCCTTAATACCATCCAAAAGCCGCATCATAATATCTGATTCTTTGCTTTCGCAAGGAAAATCCAATTCTATGAGATTTTTGTTTGTTTCGCCAAACGGTACTGTCTTAGCAAGTTTCAGATTTCTATCTCTGTCAGGCATCGACAGCTTAAGAAAATTAATATTGAATGAACCTTCGTCATAGCCTTCTTCATCAAAATAGCATCCTGCTACTCTTGAAATATTAGCACGTTTTGTTGTCATTCTCCGTGTCAGTTCGAGCATATCTTTTCTGTTAAGCATCATGCACCTCGACCACTATTTTTCCTTACTTAACTATAGATTGTATCATACTTTCTCTGTATAATTAAATTAAAAGAATTTTGTTGAAAACAGGCAAGATTTTCAATTCTTTATACGAAGGGAGCATGAAGATGAGCAGATTGAAAGAACTTAGGAACTACGTTGACAGCGAGCTTAATATGCTTACTGATGAAGACAAAAGAAATAGTGCTTTTGTGCATCTGTACGGAGTATCTCTTGCTGCAACTATAATTGCGAAAAAGCGTGGACTTGACCCGGAACTTGCCTCTATGGCAGCAATGATGCATGATCTTCATGCATATAAATCAGGTTCCTATGATGACCATGCTCATAAAGGAGCCGAACTTGCCAGGAAAATACTTGATGAGCTTAAACTGACAGATGAAGCTGAAACGGAAACTATTTACTCAGCAATATATCATCATGATGATAAACTGGTAACAGACAGCCCTATGGATGAGGTGCTGAAGGATGCAGACGTCATACATCATACGCTTAATGACCCTTCAAAGGCTATTAAGGAGAAAGAACAGCTGCGCTATGATAAGTTATGTGCTGAATTTGGGATGTAACGATGGGTTTAACCCCAAAAATGGTTCGAGAAAATTAAAGAATACCGAATTTTTTTAATTCGGTATTCTTTCAAAAGTAGCATGTTGACTACCTCAAAGCTTTCCTCCCGATGTCGCAATTCCTTCTACAAACTGCTTCTGGAAAATAATATAGATCACTACCATTGGAACTATAGCCAATACGGCTGATGCCATC
>CAJORC010000395.1 GCA_905236615.1 uncultured Lachnospiraceae bacterium | reverse complement strand
TCATGTCATTCTGAGTGAAACGAAGAATCATGCTATATGGAAATAATAAACACCTTTTTGATAATACCATTTGATTCAACTGAAAAAATCCCCTGCAGGGGATAAAGATTTAAATAAATTTATTTCAGAATAACCGTACCTTAACATATCGATCGATAAGCTTCTGCCGGCATCTGAGAACTGACCGTCTTCAGAAGACATTTCAACCGGATTTGAAAAAAACAGACTAAACTCTTATAATCTCTTATATAACTTGACCAATGAATTATCGAGGTTTTGCAAATGAAGATACAGCTTTCCGATCATTTTACATTCAGGCGCTTACTCCGTTTTACACTTCCATCCATAGCTATGATGATATTTTCATCTGTATATGTCATAGTAGACGGTTTTTTCGTGTCCAATTATGTGGGAGCCACTGCATTTGCAGCCGTCAATCTCATTATGCCGATCCTTATGATCCTTTCATCCATGGGATTTATGATCGGGACAGGCGGAAGTGCCCTTGTATCCATGACACTGGGACAGGGACATGCAAAAAAGGCAAATGAGATATTTTCCCTTTTGATATATTTTGTAATAGCCTGCGGTGCCATTCTGGATATAATAGGATATATCTTTATCGGCAACATTGCGTCCGCTCTGGGAGCCACTCCGGAGATGCTGTCTATCTGCATACAATATGCGCAGATAAGCCTTATCTCCCTTATACCGTTTATGCTTCAAAATGTTTTTCAGAGCTTTCTGGTGACTGCCGAAAAGCCACATCTGGGACTTGTGATAACGATCATATCAGGCGTTGCCAATATTTTCCTTGACTGGCTTCTTGTAGGTCAGCTTGCCATGGGAGTAAGCGGCGCAGCAACAGCTACAGTTATAAGCGAGTTTCTGGGTGGAGTTTTGCCCCTTATTTACTTCCTTACAAAAAACAAGAGCCGCCTTCGCATCGGAAAAACACGGTTTGACGGCAAGGCTATACTCAGATCCTGCTTAAACGGTTCCTCTGAGCTGATGACATATATTGCCGCATCTGTTGTTGATATGCTTTACAATATGCAGCTGTTAAAATATATAGGTGAGCCCGGAGTTGCGGCATATGGCGTCATTATGTATTATTTCACCGTTGCCGCCGGTCTTTTTATGGGTTATTCTCTGGGTGCAGCTCCGGTCATTTCTTATAATTACGGTTCCGGCAACACAACAGAATTAAAAGGGTTATTTAAAAAGAGCCTCATACTCACAGGCATTTTTTCCGTAATTATCACGATAGCCTCCGAGCTTGGCTCCGGTCTTATCTCTTCTATATTCGTAGGATATGATGCAGATCTTATGACTTTAACTGTCAACGCCTTTAAGATCTACTCCATAGCCTTTCTTTTCATGGGCTTTAATATGTTTGCCTCTTCGTTTTTTACCGCCCTAAACAACGGTCCCGTTTCCGCCCTTATCTCATTTGCAAGAACTCTTGTTTTTGAAGTGCTCAGTGTCCTTTTCCTGCCTGTCCTTTTAGGTATCAACGGTATCTGGGGATCGGCAATAGTGGCTGAGGCGGCTTCTCTTGCACTCAGTATCATTTGCCTGATCATATTCCGAAAAAAATATAAATACTAAAGAAGTATTGATCAATTCCTTATCTTCTAAAAATCCACCAGATAAATCCCTATCTTTATCTTGGTAAAGCTACCCTTTTTCTCGATTCCGTTGATACGTCCCTTCAGAAGCTTCCCCGCATCCATAAGCCTTGAAAAGATCACATTATCCTTTTCCGGCACATATCCCAGTTTTTTCTTATCCTCATTGTATATCAATATTGCTTTGTCGTCATACCTGTTGTCCTCTTCCCGTCTGAGTGTGAGTTCATCACCATCTCCTATAGCATCAAGCACAGACTTGTCCTCAAGATGCGTAGTTCCGGCTACAAATGTATCAAATAAATGTATCTCCTTTACAAGCGGCTCGATTATCTTATCAAGTCCACCCGTATTTATGGCGCCCACAAGTTCAGCCTTTTCTTTTGAAACTATTTCATCTCCCATTCTATCGTCAGACCTCC
>CAJORC010000394.1 GCA_905236615.1 uncultured Lachnospiraceae bacterium | reverse complement strand
TTCAACTGTTTTTGAAATACCTCCAAAGACTTGATGATCTCTCCGCGCTTTGAGTGTTCCGCTGTCAGGTGTCCTAAGTCATCCCTTTTAAGTGCCTCGTCACAAGAGGTTATTATCATATTAGCACCTTTATTCTTCGCATTTGCTTTGATATTATTCCACTTGTCGACAAAGGGCTTCATATCCTCAATCAGCTTTCTCCTCTCCGAAGGAGTGCGCACAACGGTCTCCATAAGCCTACGGTAAGCATTACTCAACTTCTTTGCATCCTTAACCCATGGACTATTTTGGGCAGCCTGCCTCTCCATCTGCAGCTGTGCCCGCTTATCCGCAAGAACATTCTCCCTTCTGCTTTGTTCTTTTTGGGCTGAAGTCAGTGCCTTATGCTTCTCCTCAATCTGCTCATGATCGCCACTTTGTACTGCCGAGTTATACTCCTGATCTGCTTTTTGTACATCATCCTTAGCTTTGTTCACAAGATTTTGTAATGAGTCAACCTCTGTCTCAATCATTTTTACGCGGCCTTCAAGTTCATTGTAGACAGAATTCTGTAAATTCCGCATATTGCCCAAAAAGGTTATATCCTCTAACGACCACCCATTGGCAATGGCTTTCTTTTGAAGATTAATTTCATTGAGTGCAGGAAAAACCCCTCGGTCCCCCGCCCAATTCATTGTGAACTGTATCGGGTTTCTGGCAAATGGATCTATCTTCAACATCTCTTCCTCCGGGTATTCCTTTATCTTCTCCCAATATCCGATCTGCCTGTCCAGATGCTCACTATAAGCCATATTGAATTGCAGTTCCTCCTGCTCTGATATTTTGCCCTCTTTTTTCCGCTTTATATAAGGAAATAAATCATTCTTCACGAAGTCTGTTCTGTCTGCCATCATATCATAGAACCCGCTGTATTTTCCCATGAAGTCCTCATATCCGGCATCATCCTTTATAAACTTACGTCTTTTATCCTTCTCGGGATCACCGGTAGCAAAATAATTCGTAGGGAAATCAACGATGTGTTCCCAAGTGCAGTCTTGAAGTCTGTCCCGGCTAGTCAAAAGGTAATAATCCGGATCAAAAATCATACCAATCTGTTCCCTTATCATCAGCGATACATTTCCGGCATAGGTATTCTTCGCAGGTATGCCGGAAGAAAGTGACTCGTCAACCACATCCAGAAGCGACTCCACTTTTTCTGCTAAATCTGCCTGTATATTCGGAGAATATCTTTTATCAGGCTTCCGACCAAACCCTCTGGGAATATCCGATACTATATTTTTATTATCCGCTTGAGCAATGGTGAAAGCCATTTGAAGCTCCTCGTACTTCTTTTTGACCTTGCCCTCGTTCTCCCCAAGCAGATTGGCAATAGCGTTAATTCTGACAAGAACATTACTAATCTTATCAAATGTCATCTCCTCTTGAGAAAACCTCTTTTCTCCTGCTCCTACATTGCCATTATCTTTACCCATAAAGATACCTCCTTACATTTTCGGTCCGGCATTTACCGAACCCTTCGTCTTCATCTCTTTCATGCTAACAGTTCTATTCTTCTGTGAATTCTCAAATGCTTCCTTAAGCTTTCCTGCACTTTTTTTGCCCGCCACATTAGAGAAGCCCTTCGCCTGCATTATGGGCCTTGCCGCCATGTCAAGCATTCTGTCATCCAATGACCTCTTAATCTCAGAGGGATTAGCGTAACCGCTCTCCTTTGCAGCCTCTTCAACAGTCTTGAGATATACAATCCTCGCAGCGATCATCTCCACATTGTTCATGCCAAGTGCCGACCTTGAACCGGAGCGTCTTATCCTGTCATAGCGGTCAGACTCGATCCTGATCTTCTCCTCTAACTGCTCCTTAATAAGTTCTCCTTCCGTAAGCTTTGTGTTACCGTTCTTCTTGCGTTCATTAAGTGATTCCAGCTTGCCCGCTCTCTTTTTAATAACTCTGTCTATTGACGCACTCTTGTCGCCTATGGTCTTACCCTTTTCATCCATAACCTTGATATTCTCCGTAGTATAGGCTGATATCGTTCGGGCGTATTTTAATCGTTCCTTTCCGACATCGGTTAC
>CAJORC010000393.1 GCA_905236615.1 uncultured Lachnospiraceae bacterium | reverse complement strand
GCAATAATATCAATTGGTCTACGGCTTCTGAACTCATCAAGCTTCATATAAATTCGACGAGCATCTTTTCCTCTGGCATTAAAAGCCTGGGAATTGATAATCATTACATTTATTGAGCTATCAGAAGCAAATCTGTCTATCTCTGTGAGCTGGGCAGAATTATAGATGAAGAATCTGATTTTCTTCCCATATTCCTCCGCAAAGTGTTCCTGGGTCATCTGGAAAGATTTATATACACCTTCGCGGATAGCTATACTTGGAACTACTACGATAAACTTGCTCCATCCATAATGCTTGTTAAGCTCATACATAGTCTTGATGTATGTATATGTTTTACCTACACCAGTCTCCATCTCAATTGTGAGATTGTACTTACCTTCCAACTTATCTGACTGCTTTATTTGATTAGTACGCTGAATCTTCTGAATCTGCTCTAATATTACGCTGTCAGTAAGTTCAGGAATAATCTTCATATTATTCCATCCCGTGAAGTCTATATCCTCAGTAAGAGATGCCTGCGCATATGTCTGACTGGAGCCTATCATCTTTCCCTCATAACCTCTATCCATCATATATGACGGAGTTCCATAAGGCTGACCGGCAAATACATCTACAACTGCCTGAGCTGCATCCTTTTGAAATTTTTGATGTTTATATTGTATCTTCATCTCGGATCACTCCTTAAATTACTTTTACACTTGTATCAGGTGCGATGGCTTTAAAAATCTCACCTACATTTATCTTTGCTGGACTATTTGCAAAGCTACTATCTCTGAATACTGCTCTAAGTGGCTGTCTATTCGCAATTTCTTTTACTACTGCTTCTGGTACATCCTCATTAAAACAAGCAATTAAATCGCCATTGTTATATGTATGTACAGTTACCCCAGATATTTCTTCAGATGTATATGGCAACGATAAAGGCAATCCCCAATCAAGAATACAACCAAAAAACAAGTCTATGTCTGTTCTATCCGTCTTAATATTCGACTCCATTGCAGCTATCATTCCTTGAGAATATCTATCAGCGCTGTAATAGACATCATTCATATTGCCATCGTCTACCTTGAATACTCTAAATCCTATATCCAATTCCTTCTTTGATTCTTTAGCTATGGCATCCCCTGCTTTTACAATTCTGTCCTCTCCTATATCACAAAGCGTAGAATAGTTTAACTTTGCAGCTTCACTAGTTGACTCCACAGCTTCTGGGTACTGCACTAAAATAAACTTACGATTTCCTGAAATATTATTTGCTAAAAATGTAGCGTGTGCTGTAGTTGCTGAACCTGAGAAAAAATCCATAATAATACTATCTTCATTTGTGCAAGTCAGAATAAAGTTTTTTATTAATTCTGTTGGTTTTGGGAACGAGAATACTTTTTTTCCGAAAAGCGCTTGCACCTCTGCAGTTCCTCTTCGGCTGGAATTACTTTGATCGAGTAGAAGAGATCTGATTGTTTTCTTATCTGAACGGTATTTTTGAACGATTCTGTATTCTCCCTCTCTATTCATATAACCAACTATTTCTTTATTAAGATTTTTTCTTGCTTTTTCTTCTTTACCCCAACGCCAAACTCTAGGTATACCATCTTTCTTGGATACTACTGGCCAAACTTCTACCCATCCATCTTTAGGTTCAAGTCCAATCTCATAAAAATCATTGTCCAATTTATTATTTGGATTTAAATAAAATGGATAATATAAGTTAGGTCGAGTTTGTGGATTAAAAGCCACATTTCCATTATATAAAGGATATATAATGAATGGTCCTTGCTCATCTTCATAATCAAATTCTTTTGACTCATCAACAAGCTGATTAGTTTTTACTTTTAAGTGATTTTTGGAATACATGACAGCATACTCATGCATCTTAGCCATACATCCATAGTCAATAGCGCTTGGAGAAGCATTAATTACAAATGTTCCTTGATGATTTACGCCACCAAAAACCTCATCACATATTTGTAGTAAATCACTTAACTCATTATCATCAATACTTATGATAATCACTCCATCTTCAGAAAGAAGATTTCGAGCCAATAGTAATCTTGAATAAATCATAGAGCACCAATCAGAGTGAAAACGACCATTTGAATCTGTATTTTTAAAAAGTCGATTATCATTCTCATCTAATAATCCCATCTCGTCTTCATAATCGCTTCGAGATAACTTAAAATCATCCTGATAAATAAAATCATTACCTGTATTGTATGGCGGATCTATATATATGAATTTTACCTTTTCTAAATAGCTTTCCTGTAATAGCTTAAGAGCATCTAAGTTATCGCCTTCAATATAAATATTTTCTGATTTATTCCACTCTCGGCTTTTATCTTTTATAGGACGCAGTGTCTTTCTAATTGGCTTATTTGCTTCAATTATCGATTCCTTTTTTCCTACCCATGTAAACTCAAAGGCTTCATTCCCATCAATAACATCATCTGACAGCATCTGCTTTAACATATCAAAATTTACCGACTGCTTCTGACCATCTTTATCCGCTGTCTCCACGATGCAATTTGGAAATAATTCAGCTATTTTTTTTATGTTGCTAGAAACACCATCTACGGTTTCCATTTTCATTTTCTCCATCTGTAGCCATCTCCTTAAATTACTTTTACTGTAGTCTCTGGTGCAAGGAGTTTAAATATTTCTCCTACATTTATCTTTGCAGGACTATTTGAGAAACTACTGTCTCTAAATACAGCTCTAAGTGGCTGTCTCTTAGCAATTTCCTTTACAACAGCTTCTGGCACTTCCTCATTAAAGCACGCGATTAAATCACCATCATTATAGGTATGTACCTTGACACCCGATATTTCTTCAGATGTATATGGCAACGATAATGGCAACCCCCAATCAAGAACACATCCAAACAAAAGATCCATATCTGTTCTATCAAACTTGATATTAGATTCCATTGCAGCTATCATTCCCTGAGAATATCTATCTGCACTGTAGTAAATATCATTCATATTTGATTCATCCAACTTAAACACCCTATATCCTACGTCAGTCAATTCGGAAATATTATGAATTTTTACTCCTGCTAAATTTATTCTTTTTTCCCCTAACTCACAAATATTTTTGTATCCTTCTGAATATGGCACGCTATCTTCATCACATTCTTCAGGTAATTGGATTAAAATGAATTTTCTATGTCCACCATCCTCTGCATTCAACTGCATTACAGCGTCTGCTGTTGTTGCCGATCCAGAGAAAAAGTCCAAAATAATATCATCTTTTTCAGTTGCTATCTTCACAATGTTATAGATTAATTTGCTTGGCTTTGGATGTGTAAACATTTTGGCTTTACCAAAAAGTTCCGTCAACTCAGATGTAGCATCTGCGTTCATCCCTTTATCATCCCACCATGACTCAGCGCGTATTTTTCCAAATTTTCTATTTGCTGCAAATACCTTCTGAACAGGCTTTCCATTTCCGCTTTTACCAAAAATAATTCTTCCGTCCTCAATTCTCTTCTTAACTTCATTTTCATTGAAAACCCAGTACCTTCCATCTGGTGGATAATGTACCTCGCCGGTCGCTGGATTTGTAATGGCAAAATACGGCCCTTTATGATTGGCTGAT
>CAJORC010000392.1 GCA_905236615.1 uncultured Lachnospiraceae bacterium | reverse complement strand
TACCATTCCTGTTCAGTTCATCTGCTTCGTCCGATGCATGCATCATTTTTTCCCGTACTTCCGCCCCAAAAATCAGCATACCCGTAGTCATATTATAGTAAATAAACGGAGGTGTTGCATCAAGTTTATCCTTATCAATTTCACTGTCATCATCTATAGCTTGGATAGAATATGTAGAATCCGAGTATCCTGAAGAGGTACAAAATTCTAACTGCAAAGTACTGATCCACGCCATCGGTGTTTCCTCATCTGTAGAAACTACAGCTTTATCATATTTATAGCTTCCATCATCATTTGTATCAAAGCTTCCATCAGACTTCTTTGTCCTCAAATCCTTAAGCCCGTCATACGAAAGCCTTATCCTGTAGCAGTCTACGGCTTTTATATCTTCTTCGCTAACCACATTTGTTGATGTCGATGCTCCAGTCTTAGATGCATCCGAAACATCAGCACTATTAATCGTTGTAGTCAAAAAATTATAATTTTGAATATCATTCGAGTCAAAGTCTTCTCTAATAATATAGTCATATTTAGGATCAGTAGCATTTGTTATCTGAGTATTTCTCAGATTCAGATTTTCTTCAGAAATCGTCAGGCTGTCTGCCGTCCTGTATCCAGTGAATATATATCTGTCTTCGTTAGTTGAATTCCCAAGATAATAATACTCATTAACCAGTGATTTCATCTCATCAAGATAGGTCTTGCAAGCCGAAACCGAATTAGTATCGCTGCTTCCGGAAGTCGTTTCCTGACTGAGTTTACTCATCAGATCCCTTGCCTTGTCAAGAGCGGTTTCCGTATTGTTAACCCAGCTTTTTGCATCCGAAAGGTTCTTTTCAAGATACTGGTTTATATCTGCCAGTGATGAACGGAAGCGAAGCGACCTTATAGCAATAACAGGATCATCGGAAGGATCATTGATCTTCTTTTTCGATGATTCCTGAACCTGCAGCTTGTCTAAGTAAGCCTTATTCTGATTTATGTGATATTTGGCATTGTTGCTCATCATCTTGTTAGTAACTCTTGTCGACATAAATCTTCCTCCTTATCCGCCTAAATCTCAAACTCCTGTCTGCAGTATCAGTCTGTCATAGATTTCAGCCATAACCGATATAACTTTTGAATTTAAGGAATAGGACTTCTGATAACGTATCAGGTCCAGTGCCTCTTCATCTTCATCAACACCAGATACAGAAAGCCTCTGTGCCTCTATCGCACCTTCTATATTCGTAAAGTTTTCCTTGAAGTTCTTTGCATTCATAGCATCCATGGCTATATCGGATAAAATGATCGCAAGATAATTTTCTGAGGTTGCTCCTCTGAACTCCATCTTTGTCTTATCAGTCTTAATGAGGATAAGTTCATTTACAATATCCGCTGCCGATTGATCGACATCTGCATCTCCCGCAGTAGTACTCATAAGCGAAACATTATCAACTATGGCACTGTTTACGCGGAAATTCTCTGCGGTGAGATAATAGTAATTACGGTATGCCTTCACTTTATCCGCATCCGTGGTTGCTGCATTGTAAGTCTTAACCTCTGTCAGATCGGCAGATTCACCATACTCCTTTTTCAACTGAGTTTCCAGAAGATCCATCTGTTCTCCGGTGGTTTTATTGTACCATTTATAAAAACAGATATTGGTTTTAGGCTCTGCCGCCGTACCTGAAGCAACATAAAGCTTATCACCGTTGGAATCTTCTCCTCTTTTTTCTATAGTATTAAAGACCCTTGCAAAGTCCCGTACCCACTGGTTCATCTCTGCCTGATAATAAGCTACGCCCTTATAATCAACAGCTTTGCCGCACTCCACCACTGCGTCTGTCTTTGCCGCATCAGTAAGCTTCTTATCAAAGCCCTCCGCTTTGTCAACTCCCGTGAATTCTATTATGGCCGATTTATTATCAGTACCCATGCTTACACTGAAACCTTTGTAGTTAAAGCCATAACCATTTATTGTCAGATATCCTTCTTCAGCAAGACTCAGTTTCGATACTACCTCATCAAGACTCATGTGCTCATCGAAGATAGACCATGTTTTAGAATCAACCACTAATTTGAAACTATCATCTGAACTAGCACTTGTAAGAACCTTTCCCTGCAGGTTTTCACCGTTATTTCCGTCCCTCATGAGGAAAAGTGCCTTAAGGCTTCCGCTTAGATTACTTGCTGTACATGAGAATGCATTCTTTGTATTTGACCATCTGAGATCATAAAGACCGTCAACGTCACTCTGGTTATAAAGCTTTTCCCTTGACACACACTCAAGCTGATTGCACTCATAACCGTCAACGAGTGTGTTTCCGTTGCTTATACTTACCCTGTAAAGATTTGCACCTGTCTCTTTTCCCGTTCCTTCATCTTTAACGGGTATCTCCCTTACGGTTACATCAACAAAAGATGAAAGCTGATCTATAAGATTTGCCCTTTTATCTCTCAGATCATTTGCAGCCATCCCCTGGATCTCCAAGGTATTGATCTGCTTATTCAGCGCAGCTACCTCCCGGGCAATGGTATTTATCTGGCCGACCTGTGTTTTTATCTCACCGTTTATCTGAGTCTGTGTTTCCTTAAGTGAATTACTGAGCTGGTTAAAATACTCGCAAAGACCCTCAGCCGCACTTACCACATTCTTTCTTGTTGTTGAATCATTCGGATTATCAGCAAGTGTTTTAAGTCTTGCAAAAAGACCTTCGGAATAAACTGCAGTGAAACCCTTTATAGTATCCGTGTCCTTGTAGAACTTTTCAACAGTTGACATATAGGTATTAAGGGTTGAATAATATCCGACATCCGCTTTATTATTCCAGTATTTAAGGTCGTAATAAGCATCTCTCAGCTGTTTAACCTTATCCACCTGTACACCTGTACCGGTCATTCCATAACCCTGATATACTCTCAGCGCATCGGATGCCGACTGAACAGTAACCTGTCTTGAATAACCCTCTGTATTTGCATTAGCTACATTATGAGCTACCGTATTCTCCGCTGAAGCTGCTACATTCAGTCCGGAATATCCTATATTCAGGCCAAAAAACTGTGATGACATATAAATTACCCCCTCTTATGACCTATGCCAGCTGTGAAAGCAGGTGTTCCAGCATTTCATTTACAACATTGAAATAACGGCTGCTTGCATTATATGCATTCTGGTACTTTATCATCTTGGTGAGTTCATCACTGTCAGATACTCCGATCACAGCCTGCCTTGCGCTTTCTATTGAATCAACGGAAACTTCCAGCGAATCAGCCACACTCTTGTACATTTCACCCATTTCAGCATAGGAATTTACCATTCCTGTATAATAGCCCATGAATTTAAGCGGTGTTGCCGAAGAAGGTGTCAATGTGGAAAAATCACTGTTAAATATTTTTTCAAGAGCCTTAGCCGTTGCATTATCCGCACTCGCACTATCGATTTCCTGCAAGAAACCGTTATTCAGACGGCTGGGCTGTGCAAGGAGCTCTTCATTTATCTTCAGATTGCATATACTGAATTGTATATCCTTATCGTCTTTATTCTTTTCGTCTTTGTCAATTACGCAGAATAACTCATCATAAGTTCCGTTGGTTCTTCCGTCAAGGACTTCCTTATATTCGTCTGTAGTAAGCGAATTACGCAGAAGCTCCGCACATTTATAAACATTCTCTTTTGTAACCGAATCTTCTTTAGCATGTGTGAGCAGTGCATTTATCTGTGCGGTAACTCCAAAACAGAGATGATCAAACATTGTCATGATAGTTGCAACACTTGAATTCTCTACCTTACCAAAATCATCAGATTTAAAGTCCGCATAAGTTCCCCTGCGTGTACCTCTTGCATCAAGTAGTGCCCTAAGTGAACCCTTGTCTGTTTTCTGCTCTGTTGACACGGGAGTATCCAGATCATATACAGTCTGTCCTCCCAACGATGACCATACAACGCTGTAAAAGCCTGTTTTTGCATCTTCATCGTTGATACGCGTTTCCATTACATTTACGTTGGTTTCTTTAACTAGTTCAACACCTTCAAATTTTACATTGAGATAACCCAGAAGGTTTTCATTATATTCAACCCGTCCCAATGCAGAAAGTTTATCCAGGATAAGATTTCTTGCATCCCTTAAGTCATTGGCATTCTCCAGATTTCCTGCCTCGACCTTAACTATCTGCGAATTGAGTTCTGCGATTCTTTTTGCATATTTATTTATATTATCAACCTGATCCTTGATCTGTTCATTCAGGTTGTCCTGATAGTCCGAAAGCCCATTATAAACAGCCTGCGCCCTTTCTAAGAACTGTCCCGAGACCGTGATCACCTGACTTTGGAGCGTGGAATCTGTCGGGCTTATCGCAAGCGACGTAAAAGCGTCTTTCAGTTTCTGAAGAGACTCCTGAAACGCTGTGCCGTTAAGCTCGCCAAAAAGAGTATTGATTTCCTCTATTGCTTCATACGACGTGGAATAATACGACGATCTGCCTGATTCATTGCGATATGCCTTATCGAGAAAATAATCACGGACATAGCGGACTTCATCAATATTTACACCTAAACCTATCTGGTTTAAGTTATTGGCTGAACGTCCAACCGTGAGATAAATATGATTTCCCTGATAGACCTGCTGCCTTGTAAATCCTTCGGTATCAATGTTTGAAATATTATGTGCCGTGGCGTTCAGGGCATTCTGGCTGGCATTTATGCCGGATACACCTGTGTAAAATGCGCCCATTAGTGACATTGATATCACCCCTCATTCTG
>CAJORC010000391.1 GCA_905236615.1 uncultured Lachnospiraceae bacterium | reverse complement strand
CACCAAGATTTGCAGATACAACAACCACACCTGTTGGTTCCGTAAGTACAGGTAAGGTACAGTCACGTAAGGATCTTGCAGCTATTATGGCAGCTCACAACATTCCTTATGTTGGACAGTCAACCTTTACATCAGGAATGAAGGACCTTTATGAGAAGGCTGAGAAGGCTATCTACACACCGGGCGCTGCATTCTTAAATGTAATGGCTCCGTGTCCAAGAGGATGGAGATTTGAAGCTGCGGATATGGCAAAGATCTGTAAGCTTGCAGTAGATACCTGTTACTGGCCACTTTTTGAGGTTGTGGATGGTAAGTGGGTTCTCACTTATAAACCAAAGGAAAAGCTTCCAATCGAAGACTTCCTCAAACCTCAGGGCAGATTTAAGCATCTCTTTAAACCTGGAAATGAAAATCTTCTTGAACAGTTCCAGGAAGAAGTAGATAAAAGATGGGAAGAATTATTAAATAAATGCGAATGAGATGATATAAATGATCACAAAAGACGTTAAAGCAATGATCTCCTATGCTTTTTCTTATGCTGATGAGATAGGATGGAAAAAAAACGGAACATATCCCAGAGACGCAAAGCTTACTCTTCGTAACCAGGTGAAGGACGATATGCTGGTTTTTCTGGGGTATATATATGATGAGGATAGCAGTGATCCGGATCGACAGATCGCATTTTTGAATGACAGTCTGCAGATCGTTATAAATTATCAGAATTTTATGCGTTTCCGTGAGGATAAATGCAGCAGTTCAGATATCCTTAACAGAGTTCCGCTTTCACTTACGTATTTTGTCAGAGACGATACGTCGCCATATTCCAGAAGAGGGGGATATGGGATTTCGTTATCCAAATATCTGGTCAATACATTTAACGATGTTGGATGCTATTTTATATCTTTTGGCGGAATCAGTAATTACGAACAGGAAAGACTTTCGAATTACATAGGAATGCTAAATAACTATCTTAACGAAAATGGTCTTATGGATCCGGGGACAAGTTATAGATTCAGGGAGAGTCAGGCTGAAAGAGACCGTGAATATGAAAGGCTCAAAGAAAGATACCGGGCTGCCCATGAAAAACCCATCAGGAATAATGATGGTGGCATTTTTGGATTTATGGCGAGTCCGCCGAAGAAAAAGGATAGTTTTAATCCATATACATCCTCCCAGGCTGATCTTGATGTGGCCAAAATGATGCATGATTATAAGCAGAAAAACGCTGACAAAGGAATAGTATTTGATGAGTCCATGCTTCATAGTACGCCTTCGGGAAATATAGATACCAGTATGGGGATAAGCGGAAATGAAGCAGTTTCCGGTATGCAGGAAGCTGACGAGAGTACTGAAAACAGAGAGTCAAACTCCACAGAAACTCTTGATATGCTGA
This sequence comes from uncultured Lachnospiraceae bacterium, assembly GCA_905236615.1. GTDB lineage: Bacteria > Bacillota > Clostridia > Lachnospirales > Lachnospiraceae > NK4A144. Next base: position 2,265 of record CAJORC010000391.1, on the reverse strand, counting down.
TGGATGAGCTTAATTCCCTGATAGGCCTGAGTGAAGTAAAGAGAAGTCTTAATAATCTTATAAATCTTGTAAAAGTTAAAAAGATGCGTGAGGATATGGGGCTTAAGACTCCTGACATGTCTCTTCATCTTGTGTTTTCAGGTAATCCCGGAACAGGTAAAACCACAGTTGCCAGACTTCTGGCAAAGATTTATCACCTGCTTGGCGTAGTCAGCAAAGGTCAGCTGATAGAGGTGGACAGAGCGGGACTTGTGGAAGGATATGTTGGACAGACTGCAATAAAGACTGCAGAAGTTTGTGACTCGGCTAAAGGAGGCGTGCTTTTTATTGATGAGGCATATACTCTTACACAGTCAGAGGGTAAGGACTTTGGCCAGGAGGCAGTTGATACTATCCTTAAAAGGATGGAGGATGACAGAAAAGATTTTATCGTAATTGCTGCAGGCTACACAAAGCAGATGAAAGATTTTGTAGAGTCAAATCCGGGCCTTAAATCAAGATTTAATAAATTTATAGAATTTCCTGATTATTCAGGAGAGGAGCTTTTTGATATATTTCATTCGATGACAGACAGTCAGGATTATGTAATGAATGGCGAAGCTGAGAGGTTTGTTCGTGTATATTTACGGGATATGGCTGAAATTGAATATGATAATTTTGCAAATGCAAGAGAAGTTCGAAACTATTTTGAAAGGTGCGTCGAAAGACAAGCCAGCAGAGTAATAAATGAACCCAGTATTGATGCTAATAGCCTTACAACTGTTAAGATAGAAGATGTTACAGAGTAATATACCTTTGAAATACAAGGGGGTATTGATGTTAGATAAAGAGCAGAGAGGAAAAATCAATATTGTATTAATAATTCTGGCTTTTATTTGCTGGGTTATTATGGCAGTTACTACTATTATTGGTATACCGATAGTATATGACTGGATCTGTGTTTTTGTTGGTGTTTTCTCAGGAGCAGCAATTCTTCTTAAGATGAGTTATGCAGGAAGATATAAGGGTGTAAGTCTCTGCTTTGGACTGGGCTGTTTCGTCTGGGCCTTTGCGGATATTCTGTGGGCATTAAATGTGCATGCGGGATTGGGGGATGAGGTTTTTGAAAAGATAGTAGATAATATGTATCTCATTCCTGATTACATCTTTTTGATAGCGCTTGTTGTATATGCCAGGGAAATCTTTTCTAAAAATATCACGGATAAATTATTCGTAAATGCCTTTATTATATCGGTTATAACCATTGTATTTGGTTACAGATTCGCTTCTGATTATCATAACCTCGGAAATGGTATATCAGTAGAACTGGTAGAGCTTTTGCTTTACTTCTTTGTGTCTGTATTCATGATAATTGTGCTGGCTCTTATATTCTTTAAGACCGGATTCAATCATAGCAAGGCCTTATATATGGTGGTTATACCAATGTTCTTATTCTGCACGGCAGAGATAAGATATACATATTACATGGTTATAGATAAAGATCCTGAGAATATTTTTATTGATATAGCATATATGCTGTTTTTGGTAATCTATGCGGTAGCTTTATCAAGAGATGATATAGCAAATGCAGAAGTAAGAGAAAAGTTTACTTCAAAAAAAAGAAGTGGATATATATATTGGATCAATTCAGCATTCCTTATAGGTGTTCCACTTGTCTTATATCTTGTAGGTTATTTCACATCCTACATGCTTTTCTTTATGATCGTAGCTACTCTTGGTTATATCATAATGTGTAAAACAGTGCAGGCCAATGAACTTTCGGAAGAACTTCTGGAAAGACAGAAAAGCGAAACTGCAAGACTTGAGAAAATGGTGGAAGATAAGACCAGGGAGCTTCGTGAAATGAATGAGCACCTGGAACATATCTCCAATACAGATGCCCTGACTGGGCTATATAACAGAAGGTATGGTATGGATCTTCTGGCTGACCTGGTTAAGAAGGGTGAAAGCTATCCCATCGCCCTTTATTCATTAGATCTTAATTACTTCAAACCTATTAACGATAATTATGGACATGATATGGGTGATGTGGTTCTTAAGGAAGTGGGAAGAAGACTTCACAGACTTGGTCAGGAAAGGTGTACGGCAATCCGTATAGGTGGTGATGAATTCCTTATCGTATTCAGAAATGCCACTAATGATCTGGCTGTCAGGGGTATCGGTGATCTGATCTGCGAAAAGATGGATGAACCTATTGATGCAACCGTAATTACTGAAGAAGGGGAGAGATTAAGTCATTCCTTCCAGATCTCTGCAAGTATGGGT
>CAJORC010000390.1 GCA_905236615.1 uncultured Lachnospiraceae bacterium | reverse complement strand
TTTTAAGATCAGTAATATTTACGATCATAATGTTTGTGCTCATCGTTATCTTCTCAATGTTCCTCGGCAACAGGATCAGCTATCCTATCAGATTCCTTTCAGAGAAAATTGAGAATATGTCAAACGGTGACTTTACAGCCTTTGATACCAGTGATATAACTGCAGGAATAGCAAAGCACCCGAATGAGCTGGGTATTATTGCTACTGCGGTAATCAAGCTTCATCAGAATGTGCGTGACCTCATGGCAAAGATCAACGATGCGACATCCTATGTAGCATCAGCGTCAGAAGAGCTTACAGCCAATGCACAGCAGTCGGCCGATGCCAGTGAGCTGGTTGCACAGTCGATAGTAAACGTTGCAGGTGCTTGTTCGGATTCGGCAGAGGCTGCGGATACGGCTAAGGCACAGTCAGAAGACTTTGTAGGACTTGTTGAAGAGTTCGGTAAGTCCATGAAGGAGAATGCAAGAAAGATTCAGGCTACAAATGATGCTGCTACAAAGGGAAGCATAGACATAGAGAATGCTATGAGCCAGATGGAGATCATAGAGAAATCGATATCCTCTACATCTGTTGTAGTTGAAAGGCTTGGTGGAGAGGTTCAGACTATCGGAACCATCGTTGATGCTATTTCGGAAATTGCAGATCAGACCAACCTTCTGTCACTTAATGCATCAATTGAGGCAGCAAGAGCAGGAGAAGCGGGTAAGGGATTCGCGGTTGTTGCTGATGAGATCAGGAAGCTTGCAGATCAGACAAATGAGTCAGCAGGAAAGATCACGGAACTTATCGGTGGAATACAGTCTATGTCAGACAAGGCTGTTGACGCTATGAAGAGCGGTACAGAGAATGTTAAGCAGGGCGGCGAGATAGTAAGTAATGCCGGAACCACATTTGGACAGATTGTTGAGATGGTGGCTGACATTTCCGCTAATTCTTCCAAGATGGAAGAGCATGCAAAGGGATTCTCTGAGAGTGCTGATACAATAGTTGAGGCCATTGAGACTATCACTGATAAGGTAAAGGGTGTTGCAGAGGAAACAGAAAGTGTATCTGCAGCCGGAGAACAGCAGACAGCATCCATGCACGAGATTGCAGAGGCAAGCGACAAGCTGGCTGAGACTGCACAGGAACTGCAGGAGGCAGTTATTACTTTCAGACTGTAAAGCTAAAGATCATCCGGGCGGTGGGTTTGATTTCGACTCACCGCTCTTTTCTTGAAAAAACTCCTGTCAATTGATATACTTAAAAGTGATTTTGTTTTGGAAATATTTGATTGGAGTGTTACAGACATGGCTAAAAGACCTGTTAGAAGCTTAAATGAAACAAGTCCCGCAACAGTTTTTATTAAATATGCGGTTTCAGTTTATCTTTTTCTTTTCTTTGTGATCTACCCACTTTATTATGAAAGAAAGTATTATAACATGGGTGAGGCAAAATGGCATTTCTTCAAGGGAATGACATTTTACTTTCAGCCTGCGGCATTTGGAAGGGTGATACTTCCGAGTGTGCTCGGAATGATGGTGATATTCCTTGCATGGAGAATGACGGAACTTGCGGTAAAAAAGAAATTCCGGTCGACCTTCAGATGGAAGAATACATCGATAACCGACAAATTTATGACAATTTATATTTTACTTGTCGGTGTATCCTGCCTTTTATCTCCTTTGAAGATGAATGTTCTTGAAGCAACAGATCTGGATGCAGCATACAAGAATAATATAATCTGGGGATACTCAGGCTGGCATATGGGCCTTATGGCACAGATAGCATTTGTTATGCTTTATTTCATTATATCCAGATACTGGGAATATGATGTTATGTGGCTCAGGGTTTATATGGCGGTCGCATCGGTTGTTATCGTGCTGGGAATACTGACACAGTTCATGATCGATCCGCTTGATATGTTTGACGGAACTCAGATGAACCTGCACCTTTATCAGACATACTTTATGTCTACACTGGGTCAGTCTTCATGGTATTCAAGTTTTGTCGGAGTTGT
>CAJORC010000389.1 GCA_905236615.1 uncultured Lachnospiraceae bacterium | reverse complement strand
TATTTGATCTTTAATATATGCTACATCATAGATATATTTACGGCTTTCAAAATAAGGAAGGATTATATAACAGTATAATGGATAATAAGACAAAGGGAATTACAATAGCTAATTATATCTTGAGTATCATACAGTTTATTCTTTTTATTTTGGCAGCTTTGGGAGTTTTAAGGTATGAATATGGCTGTTCAGGAAGCCACGACAACCCGTTAATGGGTTGGTACATTATGTTTGGCGGAGCATTTCTGCTTATTTATCTGGCAGTGATCGGCATCGTATTAGTTCCTGTAAGTATCGCAAATCTAATTATAAGTATAACCATTTTACAGCATTATGGTAAAAAAATATCTGCTATTATATCCTTAATATTTTCCGGAATAATAATTGCTGTCCCGGCTTTGATATTTTTATAGCTATGAAAAAAGTCTCGAAACATTTTAGTTATGGAAGTACTTAATGATCTATCCGTACAAAACAGATAACGTGTATTAGCTTTAAGCTTGGTGATGTATTTGGACGATGGAAGATTTATTAAAATTGTATTGCTTTTAGTACGAAGATGTGCTAAAATGACAACAACTTAAGAAAAACACGACGTGTTACTGGTAATGCAGGCAAGATCGAATTGATAATCCGAATTTCGTTTCGGGTTTATTAGTTCGGTCTTTTTTTATTTTTACCGGTAATCTAACTGGTGTCATTAGAGGAGGTATTGTAAATGGATTACAGAAAGGTAGCCGGCGATATTATAGAAAAGGTTCTCTACACACATGTTGCTGCCGCCTGCGAGTCAGAATTTTCCTGCGTGGATGCAATCGAAGAGTATACCTGCAAGGAAACCTCCAGCAGAATGACATGTCAGGAAAAACTCTATTTGGCTGTTCATATCAACAGGATCAGAAACAGTTAAATAAAGATAATGAAATCTGAACCTCTTGAAAAATCTCAGACGGTTCAGATTTCATCATCCGAATCCACACCTAAACCATAATAAAGTATCTCATTATATCGGGCATTTGCTTCCTCGCTGGATTTCTTCTCACGCCATGCTTCTATATCGCTGCAGATAGCAAGCATTTCATCTACGATAAGCTCTGCACTGCGAGGCTTCACATTATTAAGATAACCCATCATTCTGTCCATCGCCTTCGGGCTTCCCAACTGTTTTGCAACCTGCTCGCCAAGTTCTTCAGGAAATCCAAGGGCTTTTATAGCATTTACGAGTTCATCCTTTTTCCTTACCCATTCAATTCTATTGCCTGTCATTCTTTCCACTCAGTACACCTCATCAAGACCATTCTCTGTAAGCCAGATATCATCCTTATTCTTTAATAACAAGTCCTGTTGCTCCGCATAATGCCCCATATAAAACTCCAGCTGAGAAAGTTTTTCCCTGACCATACCATCAACGCCGTATTCCGTATCAATCTGTCAACCCATGGTTGCAATTCGGTAAAATCAGTTCCTGCACGGTCATTAAATACTTTTCCATGCTTTACGTTCCAGTAGTTTATCCGTGTTTTCGACATTATCGGATTTGTACAGCCTGCAAGCGAAAATACGCTGATCACTGTTATCAGCATTAAATATAATCTCTTTTTCATACCATTCATCCCTTTTTTTGTTTATTCCTTTTCTATTCTAATATAAAAGAAATAAAAAGAGAATCACAAAAAATGTGGTTCTCTTTTGTTACAATTCAGTCAGCAGCCAGCACTTTGCTGCTGGCTGCGTGAGAACGTGATGTGGGACTCTCTTTTGTCTGATAATTATGAAGCTAAAAATTCTCTTATTTTCGGAAGCATTCTTTCTGCTTCTCTGCGGCCCATCTGATATACTCTCTCAAGCTCATCGGGATTATTTTCCGTTCTGCTTATTCCCAATGATTTCGGCGGTCTGATAACAAGCGAGGTTCCTGCTTTTTCACGCTTATCTATTTCATCCATCTGATGATTATAAACTTTATACCGTCTGAGTAATGCATCTGAAAAAGTCGGATATCTGTGCAGAAGAAATTTAAATACCTTTGTTGCACTGTTGTTCTTTTTTCTGTAATTCTTCGGACGGGTAAGAACTATTATGTTCCGGTTATAGCCTTTCTTCTCCATGAATCCGTAAGGAACGGAATCAGATATTCCGCCATCAAAAAGGACATGTCCGTCTATCGCAACAGGCTGTGATATAAAGGGTAATGCCGCTGATGCCCTCATCCAGTTGATATCTCTTACTCCGCCGTCAGAGCATCTGTGATAAACAGCCTTTCCCGACTTAAGATCTGTTGCACCTACATAAAATTCCATAGGATTTGATTTGAATGTTTCACGGTCAAACGGATCTAAAACATCCTGAAGTTCTCCGTAACAGAAATCAACATTATAAAAATTACCTGTTTTTATGAGTGACCGGATACTGCAATATCTGGAATCCTTACAATAGTTTTTATTATAACGTATTGCCCTTCCGCTCTGACGTGATTTGATATTGCATCCGAATACTGCACCAGCCGATATTCCTGCAGCACCGTCAAAAACAATATTATTGCTCATCAAAACATCAGTCACACCGCATGTAAACATGCCCCGCATTGCTCCGCCTTCTAAAATAAGTCCTTTTTTTACTGTCATAGTCGTCCCTCAAATAATTCGATGTCTAAATAAAACGAAAAGCGCTGCTAATTAATAGCGACGCCCTTGTCGATAGCTGCATTTTCTCAGAATTATAGTAAAGTCGTTTCCGGATGTCAAC
>CAJORC010000388.1 GCA_905236615.1 uncultured Lachnospiraceae bacterium | reverse complement strand
TAATGCATTATCTGATAAGTAGGAAGCATGGGTTTACAAAAGTATATGACAACAGATTTACTTTTACGGTTATGGCTGCAATGATGGTTATCGGACTTGCGATACAGTTCCTGTATCCGTATATGATATTACGTTGGGGAATGGCAGTCGTGCTTGGCGTAATTGCCCTGAATGAACTCTACAAACTGAAGAAAAAGTATTTATGAAAGGAATGAAAGAGATGCGTTCTGTTAATATTATAATGTATCATTATGTAAGAGACTTAAGACATTCAAGATATCCTGAGATAAAAGGGCTTGCTTTGGATGAATTTGTAAAACAGGTAGAGTTTCTTAAGGATAATTTTAATATCATAAGCATGGAAGAACTTGTACAAGCCGGTAAAAACGGTTCGGAACTTCCTGAACGGGCTGCTGTACTTACCTTTGACGATGGCTATTCGGATCATTTTATGAATGTTTTTCCGGTGCTTAAAAACTATGGAGTGTCAGGCTCTTTCTATATTCCGGGGGAGGCTGTAAAGGAGCATAAGCTTCTTGCAGTCAACAAGATCCACTTTATCCTTGCTTCAGCTGAAATAAGTTCTTTAAGAACAGAAGTTATCTCACTTATGGATAAATACAGAGGTAATGAGTTTGACTTTCCGGAAACTTCGGAACTGATAGAAGAATATCAGAAACCGGGACGATATGACAAGGCTGAAACCGTCTTTGTTAAAAAGATGCTGCAGACGGTACTTCCGGAAAGACTTAGGGATATCATCTGTGATAAGCTGTTTGAAAAGTATGTAGGTATGAAGGAAGACACTTTCAGCCGTGAACTTTACTTAAATGAACATCAGATAAAATGTATGAAGGATGCGGGAATGCATATAGGCGCACACGGATATGCTCATTACTGGCTTGGAAATCTGGATAAAGAAAAAATGAAAGAGGATGTGAATAAGGGACTCGAAGTTATAGAACCCTATATTGACAGAAATAACTGGGTAATGAATTATCCCTATGGTTCGTACAATGATGAAACTGTGGAATATATAAAGTCGATCGGATGCAGCATGGCAATTGCAACAAAAGTAGGGGTATGCGATCTTGACCGGGATGATTTCTATGCCCTTCCGAGACTCAATACAAATGATTTTCCACCCAAGAGTGAAACCTATAAGACCTTCGCTTAAAGCGAAGGTCTTAAATCTCTGTCAAAATTAGGACGATCCTGATCGCCGTCTCCTTTACATATCAAAACTTCCTTGTCCATATCGAAGAAAGCTGACATATCCTTGTTCTCCTGAACAAATGGTTCAAAATAATTTGGTATTATATTATCATCGCCTTCTTCGTATCTGTTCCGGAAACCGGCAGATTTAAGGTGCTCGGAATTAAATCCGTAAACATAAAAATCAATATATTCACAGCGGTTTTCCTTGAGCATATTATCGAAGAAGGATCCAAGCCCGGCCATTGCAGATTGATCTCCTATATAGTCAATTATCCGAAGGACATGGGCTCCGTTTGCTTCAACCTGTCTCATGACCATCAAGGCTGAAGCCTTTTCACCGTTTTTACTGAGAAGGTAAATCTGATAATCATACCATGGATGATCGAAATATCTGTGTTTTATGAACCAGTTATCCTTGTAAGGGATAGAATCGATGGCTTCGATATTGAACTTTGATTTAAGTTCATCTATATCAGATATTTGTTCTGCACTTGTTGTATCTGATAACGAAGAAAAGTCATCATGAAAGTCATTTTTTATAACAGCGATCTTAAAATCACTTATTTCAGGGTTAAGACGGTAAAAATGATCCAGTCTTACGATCTTCTTTTTGAAGCGGCTTCCAACGATCATTGTTGTATTGATATTCTGGCCGATTCCGAGATTATACCTGCACTCAATAAGTGAATCTGTCCTCTTTCGGATTTCAGTCCCTAAGAGAGGGTAGTTTCCGTCACCACTGTTTGCCTTCCATATGCTTCCCCAATAATCCCGCTTTTTTTTATCGGAAGAACTGAAGAGAAGACCACGGATACCTTGAATGGTATTCGTGGCACGATCTACGGCGATGACAAAATTGACATGGTCATCAATCAGAAATTCGTATTCGAAATACTTTCTGCTGGTTGACATCAGATGACCGGAAGACCAGTATTTACCTATAAATGCCATAATGGCATCTATATCATCTTTAGTAGCCAGACGTACACAGTATTTTTCGTCAAACTTACTCATTTTGCATTAGCCTTTCTGTCAAGGAGCGTCTGAACAAGCTGACATATGCTGTCTAAATTGTTAAGTGTCTCCGGAAGAATATCATCAGCCTCAAATTCGACGTCATATTCTTCTGAGATAGCGCTGATAATTGACAGTACGGCATACGAATCAAGTAATCCGTCGTCAACCAGCGCATTTTCATTTGCAAAATCCACTTTGGGACAAGTTCCTTCGAGCAACTTTAATAATTCTTCACGCATTTTCTTATATCCTTTTTATTTGCTGTTTTCTTTTTCTTCGAGCATCTTACGATTGAGTTTACCGTTTGGAAGCTGCGGCAGTTCGTCAACCTTGTTGGCAACGGTTGGTATCATATAAGGTGGAAGCTTCGTATCCAAAGCAATCATCAACTCTTTTTCAGACATTTTGCCAATATAATACAATACAAGTGCATCCTTGCTTTTGTTATGAACGCAGCAACATGCATCAATGTCATCCAGAGACTCTACTGCATTTTCGATCTCGCCAAGTTCTATACGCTTCCCCATGTGCTTGACCTGATAGTCGATTCTTCCAGAAAAAACAAGATTACCCTCGGAATCCCAGAAGGCGAGGTCACCGGTATGGTACATTTTCTCATTGTAACCTAAACTCTCTGGAAGAGCTGTAAAAGCTGCCTCTGTTTTTTCGGGATTATTATAATATCCGGCAGCAAGGCATGTTCCGTAAACACAGATCTCACCTTTTCGTGAAGTATCTGTAACAGGGATGATTTCATCACCGTCCATAAGGATCATTCCGGTATTTCCGTAAGCTTTTCCTATAGGAATAAGTCCTTCATAAGTCCTGTTATTATCGACTTTATAGTAACTGCAGGATCCTGTTATTTCGGAAGGCCCGTAAAACTGCCAATAATCTATATCAGGATAGAAGCTTTTCCAATAATCAAATACAGGCAGCTGCATTGATTCGCCCGAAAAACAGATTGTTCTTATGGAAGAAGGTTTTACTTTTGAAAGAGATTTAAACTGCGCTATAATGCGGTACACTGTAGGAACCCACATACAGTAAGTGATCTTTTTCTCATCCATATATTGAAGAAGCTTCAGAGGAAAAGAGAAATACTTGGTAGGTATTATACAGAGCTCTGCACCCGAAGCCAGTGTCATATACAGATCCTTTAAGGACATATCCGAATAAAACGGCGCCTGATTGCCGCAAACATCATCAGCGGACATGCCGACTTCATCCATAAAGCTGCTTATGTAATCCATAACGCTTCTGTGACGGACGGCAACACCTTTTGGAACACCGGTAGAACCGGAAGTGAAGATTATATACATAAGACTTGTGTCAGTAAGGATACCGGGCAAAACGTCTGCATTGTCGGAGGTATCGCCTATTAAATCTTCATATATTAGAAAATCTCCGGTATAGCCTGCCTTTAACAGTTTTTTACTGTCATTTAAATTTGTAAGTATCCTGTATTCCCGTAAGGTTTCAAGAATACTGTTCAGTCTTTCGATAGGTGTACTGATGTCGACCGGTACATAAAAGGAACCGCTGTAAAGCGTTCCATAAATACTTACGACATGGCTGATTGATTTATCCATGAAAATAACTATTGGTGTTTTTCTATCGGAAGGAGCTGAACTATTTAAAAGTGCGGATGCCAGTTTTCTGGATGCGTTTCTTAAATCAAGCCATGTCAGTTGTTCATTCTCTTCTGAAACGGCGATCTTATCCGGGAAATTTATGGCATTTTCTTCTAAGTAATCAATAACAGAAATCTTTCTACTCATTTTTAAGTCCTTAAATCCATGAATATCTATGAAAAAAATAATTTATGAAAAAACCTTACCTATATTATCAATTAATAATCTTCATTGTCAAGTTTGAACCATATTAATCAAAATGGAATACGATCATTCAGAAAAAAGAGAAAGGCATATATTTGATATGTCACCGGAAGTGGCGTAAAATGGGGATTTGACGAAAAAAATAAAAAAAATATAATTTTTT
>CAJORC010000387.1 GCA_905236615.1 uncultured Lachnospiraceae bacterium | reverse complement strand
CCCGACATTATCGCCGCAAACAGAAAGCTGAACATTACTTCCCCGGCTTTCCGGACCCCGACTATTATTCCTCCGAATACCTGTCCCAGGAACAGCAGGACTATAACATACATCCCCATTACGAAGATGTGTCCTCTTAAATAGAGCTGTGTCCTGAATTCCAGATTATATATAAAGTGCAGCACATACAGTATCATCGCGGAATCAACCGCAACCATAACCGTACACACAAGCAGTGTATATAGGCGCTTAAGCGCTTCTTCTGATCTGATCGCTCTCATTAATTTCCTATTTCTAAAGTTTCCTTCTCAAACTTAAAAGCAGTGCTCCCGGAAGCCCAGCAAAAGCAAGTGCCATCGGCAGACGGTTCTCCGCCTTGTAATCATCATCTGCCAAAAGCGAAAATCTAAGGGCATGGGCAGCATATTTAAGCCTGAGCGCAGACCAGGGGGCAAATTTCGCACGGTTGACATAATACAGATACCATGCAGTAGGATTATTCCACCTGAGCTCCTCCACCCTGTCCGTATATCCTTTTTCCACGAGTTCACAAACAGTAAGTATTTTCGGCAGGACATACAGATAATGCTCACGCCCGATCAGGTCGTAGACGTAGTCCTCCGGAACATACTTTTCTCTCTCTATTTCCGGAAATTCATACTGTTTCAGGATTTCCGTACGGAATATAAGGGTTGTCTCGCCGTTAAAGCCCTTCATCCTAAGGTCAAGAAGGCTTGTTTTCTCTGTGCCTGCCGGAAATTCCTCATTATAAAGGACTTCCGTTTCACTGCTGCCTTTGTGGGCAACTATCCCTGCACAGCTTTTATCTTCCCTTATGTTTTTCCATAAGTCCAATATATCATTAACTGCGCTCTTTGTAAAATAGTCATCTGAATCCAGACAGACAAATATTTCACTTTCCGAATTTCTGACGCCCGTATTGTGGGCTCTCATCTTACCGCCGTTCTTCTGATAGATGTATCTTATGCTGATTTTTTTTTCTCTTCTGAAGCCTTCGATGATCTCCCGGCTTTTGTCTGTAGAACCGTCATCCACCACAAGCCACTCAAAATCCTTATTCGTCTGAGCTGCAAGACTTAAATATACCCGCAGGAGCATGTCTTCGCGGTTGTATGTAGGTGTAAATATTGTTAATGTATGCATAGATTCACCATTTCTGAGCATTCCAAACATCGGTATAGTCAGCGAGTTCAAATTCATTTACGCCTTCGATATCGCAATGAAGAACAACACGGCTTTTTGTGTCTCCGACTTCCCTGAATCCGTAGTTCTTTAAGTAGTCTATAATGCCGCTTTCTTTGCTTAGTACTATATACTCGGTATTAGTTTCTGTCAAAGCCTCCAGAAGGATATCCTTAGGAAGTTTCCTTTCCTGTACGACCATGGCAAGAAGTCTGTTTACATAACTTCCTTCTGCCGCAAGCATCTCATCTGTGATATTTCCGGCTACCGCATTCATATATTTCTCACGATCCGCTGTCAGCAGTATCGACGCATCATACTGGCGTATCTCCATATTGAGATTATAATCACATAATGCCCTCGGATATTTAACCGTTGAGCTTCTTCTGATAATCTCAGCCACCTGTATCACTTCGCCGGGCATCTTATAGTTGTTCGTAGTTGCCATGTAACCTTTGGCATAAACAAAATTTCCCGCTCCCATCAGAAGGAATACAAAAGCCACGACAGCTATCGTCCTCTCGCCTCTGCCCTTAAATTTCTCCGAAACGATCTTCACCGCACAATAAGAAAGGATGATAACTACCGGCGTTATCCATAAAAACCTGTAATACTCTTTATTGATATCAAAAATCTTATCTATCAGCACAGGTGTCAGCGGATTATAGACTGTAAGAAGCATCATTATCCCGGGCCTTACAAAAAGATCTTTCTCTTTGTCACTGCCTTTTAAGAAAAGATAAACAAGCGCCGCCGCGTAGATCAGGAGATAAAAGCAGCTTCCGCTGTAATAGCCTATGCATTTGAAAATGTATAATAAGCCGCTCCCGGCCACTGTTAATGTCTGCATCTGTCTCCTTCTTAATGCTTTCCAAATAACGGAGGGTAGGTATAAAATACGAATACGCCCTTAACATAAAGCACATATGCTATCAGCATGAACAGGCAGGGCGAAACGCAAAGCAGATACTTTACGAAAACCCCGGCGCTTTTTTTCTTTATGGCAAATGGGATCATCAGAACCCCCGCTGCTGCCGGAACCAGCATATCCGACGAATTCGAAAGTATCGTTGATGAGAGGCATACCAGCGCCAGAAGCCACCAGTAACGCTTACCTTTGATATCCTCCCTTATCTTCATAAAGAGCAGGATTATCATGGGAAGAACGATATTTCCGACAAGTGTCTTGCCCTCGTAACTTCTCGTCAGCAGAAACTCCGAGCTTGTAAAAGTCGATATATAGAAGAAATTCACAACAGCTGCGAATAGCAGCATCAAAAGAGTTTTAGTGCCCTTGTCCTTAAATAATTCCCTTCCGATCCTGTAATAAATGACATTAGACAATATCAGCGACGTCCCCGCCATAATCGTTTTTGTCCATATAAGTGGATGAATTCCCGTAAGATAGCACATCGCCGCCTCTTCCATAGGATAGGTGGCAAAAAGATATCGCATCTCAAAATGATTCTGCCAGTCACCCGTATAAGGATTGTAGATATTCATGGTGTTGGTTTCAAGCGAAGTAGTCACGTTTGCAACATAATAAGCTGCATCCAGAGTAAATTCATAAGCATGAAGTATAAGGGCTGTCTGCACCGCAACGATCAAAATTCCCGCTATAGAAACAAAAGGATTTTCCCTTATATATACTGCTGCTTCAGAAAAGCACCTTACCCATGCCTTCCTGTTTATGACCGCTGAAATTATCACTATAAGCGGAACCATTATACCCCAGCAGTATGCAAGCCATGAGAGAGGCCGCCAGTGCAGCATTATTATCAGGCACGGAATATCGAAAATGCAATAGTAAAGAAAAAATCCCGTCAAAATCGAAATTGTCGCTGACAACCTCGTTTCTTTAAAACGCGAGGTTATCAGCGATCCGAATGCAAAATATATTATGAAATTTACGCACGTCATTAGGACGGCTTCAAAAAAAACTATCATAAACGATCATTCTCCCTGTTGCTGCTGCAGCTCCGCAACATTTTCTTCGAGTGTCCGTACACTGCCGTACAGGGTATTAATTTTCTGGTTTAATGTATATATCGAAACAGAGGCAAATACCGCAAATAAGATTAATATCAGATATCCGGCTATTATCAGCCTCCACTTTGATCTTCCGGTCAAATCATCATCCTCCTCATCCTGAGAAACAGTATTTCCTGCTTTCCATTCGTCTGTCTTTAAGAACAGTTTTTCAAGCAAAGCCCCGCTCCGCTTAACGCTGATGAAAAGCAGCAACGCCATTATGATGAACAGTATCCGGATTATCATTTTTTCAGTTCCTTTTCATCCTGAGACAGATACCACTCATATTCCATCCTGATACCGTCGCGGAGGCTTACTTTTTCTTTCCAGCCTATATTATGGAGCTTAGACACATCCATAAGCTTTCTCGGTGTTCCGTCAGGCATATCCGAATTCCATACGATCTCACCGTTAAATCCTACGATCTCCTTTACCATCTCGGCAAGATCCTTGATAGATATCTCTTTACCTGTACCGATATTTACATGTTGCTCTCCGCTGTAATTTTCAAGTAGATATACACATGCATCAGCCATATCATCAACGTAGAGGAACTCTCTTAAAGGCTTTCCTGTTCCCCAGAGCTCTACTGTTGCTGCGTTTGCTTTCTTGGCATCATCAAATTTTCTGATAAGTGCGGGAAGCACATGGCTGTTCTGAAGATTGAAGTTATCATTAGGTCCGTAAAGATTCGTAGGCATGCAGCTGATAAAATCATCACCATACTGTCTCTTGAAGAATTTGCACATCTCAAGGCCTGCGATCTTTGCAATGGCATAACCCTCATTGGTTGTCTCAAGCGGTCCTGTCAGAAGCGCATCTTCTGTCATGGGCTGAGGTGCCATCTTGGGGTATATGCAGGAACTTCCGAGAAAGAGAAGTTTCTTTACTTTGAAGTCATGAGCTGCCTTAATCACATTGCACTGTATCATCGAATTAATGTAGATGAAATCTGCCGGATAAGTCTGGTTGGCATTAATTCCGCCTACGTGTGCAGCTGCCAGAACTACATAATCAGGTCTTTCTTTATCGAAGAAATCTACTACTGCTGCCTGATTTGTAAGGTCAAGCTCTGAATGTGTTCTTTTTACAATATTTGTATATCCTGCCTTTTCAAGGCTTCTGACTATTGCAGAACCAACAAGTCCTCTGTGTCCTGCAACATATATCTTTGCGTTCTTTTCCATAATCAACCCTTTTTACTATTGCGATACTCTTCCGATGACATTCCTGCGATATCCTTCATATCAGCATCTACCATCATTGAAACGAGCTCTGTAAAGCTTGTCTTTCTCTTCCAGCCGAGAACCTTCTCTGCTCTTGAAGGATCACCCCAAAGGAGCTCAACTTCTGCCGGACGGAAGTATTTCGGATTTACTTCAACAAGAACCTTTCCTGTTGCAGCGTCAACACCCTTTTCATTAACGCCCTGGCCTCTCCAGTTGATATTTATGCCGACTTCCTTGAATGCAAGCTCTGCAAATTCACGGACTGAATGAGTCTCACCTGAAGCAAGAACATAATCGCCCGGCTTATCCTGCTGAAGAATTCTCCACATTCCTTCTACATAGTCGCCTGAGAAGCCCCAGTCTCTCTTTGCATTGAGGTTTCCAAGCTGAAGAACGTCCTGATCGCCCTTGACTATTCTTGAAACAGCCTGTGTGATCTTCCTTGTAACGAAAGTCTCACCACGGCGGGGTGACTCATGATTAAAGAGTATTCCGTTGCATGCGAAAAGTCCGTAAGCTTCACGATAATTTACCGTGATCCAGTATGAGTAAAGCTTTGCTGCTCCGTAAGGGCTCTTGGGATAGAACGGTGTCTTCTCGGACTGAGGTGCTGTCTCCGGAATACCTCCAAAAAGCTCAGATGTTGAAGCCTGATAGAAACGGCAGTTTACACCGTTCTTCTTGATGGCATCAAGGATACGGAGAGTACCGATACCTGTTGTTTCAGCAGTATATTCAGGAACTTCGAATGATACACCTACATGAGACTGTGCAGCAAGATTATAGATCTCTGTCGGTCTGATCTGCTCGATAAGTCTGTTTAAGTTACTGGAGTCGGTCATATCACCGTGATGAAGGAAGAAGGTCTTGTCCTTAAGTTCCTTGTTATAGTAAAGATGATCGATCCTGTCGGTATTAATGCTGGACTGACGTCTTACAACTCCGTGAACCTGATAACCCTTCTCAAGAAGCAGGTCAGCAAGATAAGAGCCATCCTGTCCTGTAATACCGGTAATAAGTGCTACATTTCTCATTGGCATATTTCTCTCCTTTATAAAACATAGTTTTATTTCTGACAAAATGACGTCGGATGTCCGTTTTTGCAACGCCGTTGCTCAAATCTTACAATTTG
>CAJORC010000386.1 GCA_905236615.1 uncultured Lachnospiraceae bacterium | reverse complement strand
AGATGACAGAAGTAAGAGCACCTGGGGCAGAACGATTATGGTGGAGACAAGTACTATCAGAAAGATACCGAATAGGATCAGCATCGTCCGTTTCTGATATTTCGCATTCTTCCTGCTTGATTCCAACAGTTCTTTAAGCATCTCATCATTACTCATTTTAAATACCTCCTACTTAAGTCATTTTGACTTGTTTTTCCCTATTATAAAAGGACAGAAACGGTTAACAAAA
Source organism: uncultured Lachnospiraceae bacterium (assembly GCA_905236615.1). Lineage (GTDB taxonomy): Bacteria > Bacillota > Clostridia > Lachnospirales > Lachnospiraceae > NK4A144. Next base: position 3,131 of record CAJORC010000386.1, on the reverse strand, counting down.
AGTATGATAAAGGTTTCTGCCAAAAGTACGAAGATCAATGAGAGGAGTGAAAGCACTCCGTCGTGCGAAGCCGTACCTAGAAGGGGCTTTGAAAAATGCAGTCCTCCGACTTCGGCAAAATAAAGAATATAAAAATCAAGATGAGTAAGCATGATAATAAGAGAGTTTTTTCCGTAAAAAGTCAAAACCTTATTGAGGAAATTCGAAGAGAAGAATTCCATAACAAGACATAGATTTATGACTCCGAAAACACCGCTCAAAGATGACAAAAGGTAGAGCAGGATATTGCCGAAAAGCAGGTAATGAAGATCGGTAACACCATTCAGTTGACTTGTGAAATAACTTATCGCAAAGAGAGCAAGTGCTGAAATAAGGCTTTTATACGGCTTTTTCAACGTAAAACGGTTGATGAGGGGATAAATAAAATAACCCGCAGCAATGAAGCAGATGCAGGGAAAAAGCCTTAATACGGCTACGGCAAAAAGGTGAAATATCCCGAAAAGCATCTGGTTTCCGTATAAGAGATTAGCCTTCATCAGATTATTATTCAGGAAGATACTGACAGCTGCACAGCTTATGCAGATAGATATTGTTGGTAAAAAGTGGTGATCCTTTCTGATGAGAAGAAAGATTATCTCTGATGCAAATAGCGTGGGTAAGAACCAGAGAACCGATATTCCGTAGAAAGTCAGAGTATTTGTGATATACGACAGTACGGTTGCCATTCCGCCGTCTCTTCCGGTTGCATAAAAATAAAGAAGATAAACAAGTGTATCCAAAACTGAAAAATAGAGATAAGGCAGCATGATATGTTTTGCCTTTTTGCTGACCACACTCTTGAATTCCCTGTTCTCTTCGCCGGTAACGTTCATAAGAATGCCTGATATCACAAAAAACAATGGCATGTGAAACGAAACGATGAAATTTCTAAGGGGCAGTGAGATATACTCTATATGCCCTAAAATAACAAGGATAATGCCGATACCTTTGGCAATATCCGGATATATTAAATGTTTGTCGGATCTGTTTTCCATAAGCTGATTATAGCAAACGTTCGGACACTATTCAACCAACAGCAGAAGCTTTGCTGTTGGTTGAACAGTAACTGGTTTATGTCCATTTTAATATGTGATTTTCAATCGTTAGGATTGGGTGTCAAGCTAGTGCCTGAACTGTAACTAATATTGAATATCAGACTTTTGTTATACTGCTTTTGTATTGACAAGACATCTGATTTTTCAGTATAATAAAGCCGTTGTTAAAAACAAGATCAAAAACAAAATACAGGATAAAGGCTATGACGAAAAATCACTTCCGAGCTGTGACTCTGAACGGTGTTTCCTGACTTGAAAGCAGGCGCACTCATTAAGTCGATCCGTACTCATCTCACGTTACAGAGATGGCACATGATGGTGTGTATAGGTGGTACAACGGAAATCAGGAGACTCCGCCCTATAGACAATATAGGACGCTGTCTCTTTTTTTATAACATATAGCCTGAACTTTATGGAGGATTTAGACATGTACGAGAAAGTCAATACTGATCTGAATTTCGTATCAAGAGAAAAACAGATCGAGAAATTCTGGAAAGACCATGACATTTTCAAGAAGTCAATGGAGCAGAGAAAACAGGGTGAGACCTACACCTTTTATGACGGACCGCCGACAGCAAACGGAAAGCCGCATATCGGTCACGTTTTAACCCGTGTAATAAAGGATATGATCCCTCGTTACAGAACCATGAAAGGCTATTATGTTCCGAGAAAGGCCGGATGGGATACACACGGACTTCCGGTAGAGCTTGAAGTTGAGAAAAAGCTTGGCCTTGACGGAAAAGACCAGATAGAAAAATACGGACTTGAACCCTTCATCAAAGAATGTAAGGAATCTGTATGGCAGTACAAGGGGATGTGGGAAGATTTCTCATCAACCGTTGGTTTCTGGGCAGATATGGAACATCCTTATGTTACCTATGAGGATAATTATATCGAGTCAGAGTGGTGGGCTCTTAAAAATATCTGGGACAGAGGACTTCTTTATAAGGGATTCAAGATCGTTCCTTACTGTCCGAGATGCGGAACCCCGCTTTCAAGCCACGAGGTTGCACAGGGTTATAAGGCGGTTAAAGAGCGTTCTGCGATCGCACGTTTCCAGGTTAAGGGTAAGGACGAATATATCCTTGCATGGACAACAACCCCATGGACACTTCCGTCCAACGTTGCACTCTGCGTAAATCCTGAGGAGACTTACGTTAAGGTAAAGACAGCAGATAATTATACATATATTCTTGCAGAAGCACTTCTTGAAAAGGTTCTCGGCGGAGAAGAAAATCCCTGCTCACCTTATGAGATCCTTGAGAAGTACAAGGGAACAGAACTTGAGCATACAGAGTACGTTCCGCTCTTCGAGTGTGCCGGAGCTGAAGCTGAAAAGCAGAGAAAGAAGGCTCATTTCGTAGTATGTGATGATTATGTAACTATGGAAGACGGTACAGGTGTTGTACATATCGCTCCTGCATTCGGTGAAGATGATGCCCGTGTCGGAAGAAAATATGACCTTCCGCTTGTACAGTTCGTTGATAATCAGGGTAACATGACGGAGAATACTCCTTTTGCGGGACTTTTCGTTAAGAAGGCCGATCCCGAGATCTTAAAAGACCTTGATGCAAGGGGACTTCTTTTCAGCGCACCGAACTTTGAGCATGACTATCCTTTCTGCTGGAGATGCGATACTCCGCTTATCTATTATGCAAGAGAGTCATGGTTCATCAAGATGACTGAAGTTAAGGATGAACTCCTTGAGAATAACAGCCAGATCAACTGGATTCCGGAGACTATCGGAAGCGGACGTTTCGGTGAATGGCTCCGCAATATTCAGGACTGGGCAGTTTCAAGAAACCGTTACTGGGGAACACCGCTTAATATCTGGGAGTGCCCTGACTGCGGAAAGAGACTTTCAATCGGTTCAAGGGAAGAACTCTTTAAGCTTTCCGGCAACGAAAAAGCAAAGACAGTGGAGCTTCACAGACCTTATATCGATGAGATCGAGTGCGAATGTCCTGAATGTCACGGTAAGATGAAGAGAGTACCGGAAGTTATCGACTGCTGGTTTGACTCAGGAGCAATGCCTTT
>CAJORC010000385.1 GCA_905236615.1 uncultured Lachnospiraceae bacterium | reverse complement strand
CATAATTTCCTTCTTCATCTTTCTTTCCAATCGTAGTTTTTACAGAATTTTCAGAAGAGTTATACTCACATCGCGTTTCAAAACCGTCTGCTCTGATTGTATTGGTTATTCTTCCACCGGCATCGTACTCATATTTTTCAGTATTTCCTTCAGCGTCAGTATATGATATTATTCTGTCTTCATTATCATATTCATAACTACTTATATTTCCGGATACATCCTTCATGGTTGTTATTTTTCCGTTTCCGTTATAAGTTTTTTCGAAAACTTTCCCAATAGAATCGGACTTCAGGATTTCATTTCCTCTGCTGTCAAAAGCATATATTATTTCATTTGATTCTGTATCAGAGAAATAAATATTTTCTGATACAATATTTCCTGATTTATCAAACTTATTCTTCTTTACGATATGCCCTTCCGAATCAGTATATGACTCAATCAATCCCTGTGCATTATGATTGGTTAATATTTTACCGCCATTAGAATCTGTAACTGTGTTCAGTAAACCGTCCTTATATGTATAGATTTGGCTGCGTTCGTCTTCCTTATCTGAATTTGCAGTTTTTGATATCAGCAATCCTTTATCTGAATACTTATAACTGGTAACCACACCTCTAACATCTGTCATCTTAGTCAGAAGATTACCATCATATTTATACTCCGAGAAAGAATACTCTTTTCCCTGCTTATCTTTGTTTACTATCTTTGTTACATTATTATTGACATCATATTCATATTCTGTAATCAAGCCATTTTTATCAGTCTTTGAAATAGTATTATGACGCTCATCATAAGTCATTAATTCAGACTTACCTGCAGGATCAGTTACGGAAATCAAATCGCCATTATTATTGTACTCATATTTTACAGTATCACCGTTCTGATCAGTATAGGATACAAGCATATTTTTATCATCATATACGCTTTCTGTATTATTCCCATTTCGGTCCGTAACTTTCACTGTTAAAGTATAAACACAGTCATCATCACTAACTTTACTATAATTTTCTATATAATCAAAATGAGAAACATTACCTAATGCATCGGTCTGTGTTCTGATTTTTCCGTACTTAGCTTTTCTGGCATTGCCAAAAGTTGTATCTGCTTTGTTAAAATCCTCTCCGGATAATTCTGAATTTAAACCCAGCTCATCATAATAGGAAGAAAAATAATTATCGTCATAATAGGAATCAGTAAAATAAGTTATCCCTTCGCCATCAGTCCCCGTTAATACTCTTCCCAAATCATCATATGTATATGTAATCACATGGTTATTTAAATCATTAATTGCTGTCAACAATCCATCAGTATAACTAAATTCAACAGTTGCTACTGTTTTATCTGAATAAACAGATATGATCCTACCGTCTTCCTTTTCACCAGTGATTGATTTTCCTGATATTTCATCTGTAATCACAATTTTATCAGAAGAATTTTCAATTTTAGTAAATAAGCCTTCTTTGCTGCGTATACCTGTAAGATTTCCATTGACATCAAAGCAATATAATTCAGAATGATTACGATCTAAATTCCAGCTTCCATCTGTATTTTTTCTTAATTCATATCCTTTTAATAATTCATTATCAGGATGAAAAACGTCTTTTTCAGTTTCTGAATATCTTATACACTTTCCTGGTGAATCAAAAACTTTTACATAGGTTTTTTCCGTATATTCGTTGTCACTTATTACTGTACAACCATCACTGTCCGTTTCAAATACAGGAACTGATTTCTGCGTTTCTGTAATAAACTCCAGATGTTTATCATAATTATGAGTCCATCCTCTGCCCATTTCTCCTTCTGATTCTTCAGAAGAAGAATAATTCAAAGCAAATTCAATATTCTGTGCCCCTGTTACAGAAACAGCGCTGTACTCTATTTCATGAGATCCATCAGATAAATTAACAGGATCTCCGTACATATTTCCCCAAATCATAGATCCAGCTTTGACTGCATATTGCTTTCGTACTTTGTATTCTTCTTCGACACCTTTATCAAGTTTGCTTACACCCTGATCAATTCCTGAAACAGCTACCTTATCTATTTGAACATTTCCGGCATATATTTCATTACCGTCGTAGCTGACATTAAACTGATCAAAAGCCCAGCATGAAGGCATCCTGTATCCCATATTCCCGCTGAACCCAGTTGATGCATCTGCCACATATGCAGATGACGCATATCCGGCATCGTAAACCTTTTGACAAACATTACGAGTGCCATATACACCTATTTTATAAAGATTACCAAAAGACAGCATTAGTCTGTTGAGTTCATCGAAATATTTAATTACATAATTTTCAATTTCTTCACCCTGCGGATCACAGTCAACAGCAAAATATAAAACTGATCCTTTGGGAATACCAATTTTCACTGCGCTGTTCATTGAATCAACAGCATCTTTCTGGGCTTTTATCTTAGTAAAATCATCAGGATCACCACAATTAAACCCCTGATATATCGGTATTATTTTCAATCCGGCATCAACTATATTTTCTGCTTCTTCGTTAGTAAGACGTTTCTTCTCAAATCGCTCATCAACAACATATCTTCCAATATACTTATATCCGGCTTCTTTTAACTTTTGTATATCCTCCTTTTTCAGCTGTATATTTGTATCACAAGCAAGAGCCGTTCTTTCTCCATCTCCTGCAGATGACAAAAGCGACTTTATAGTACCTTTATAAGTTACAGTATCTCCACTACCCGGCAAATTCATGAACTTTTTGAATTCCTGAGCTGATTTTTCTAGCCTGTAAAAATTATCACTGCTTACACAGTCAAATCCATTTACGTAATATGCATACTGAAGTACTTTCTTTAAATCAGAATTAAGTGCAGAATAATCTGAGATATCTGGTGAATTGCTTAATGTTCCATTACCAAAATATCCATTTGGCTGAATGTCAGTACCTTCAAAAATCAGTTTCTGATAGAAATAAATCAGTCTTTTGCAGGTATCTCTTCCATATACACCATCACACGGTCCTATTCCTAAACTCTTATCAATACCATCTTCAGAAATAAAATCACTATATGTCCTGCTGTTTAAGAACTGCTGAAGCTCACGTATTTTATCATCAGCATCATTATATGTTGTGTATGAATCAGTATTTAAAATCGCCTTGAGTAAGATTGAATCAAAGTCATTGTTAATATCTGAATACTTATCCTTTATACCTGCATCCCTGATCAAATCTTTTATTCCATCAAGAACAAAACCATCAGACTTACCAGAAGAATATTTTAATACACCATCCGATTCCAGTCCGCCATATCCTTTGATTACAAGTCCATAATTAATAATTCGGATAATGTTTTCCGGTAATTTATCAAGTCCACCATAATCTTTTACAAGCTGATCAAATGCTTTACGCGTTCCTTCTCCAAATGAGCCAAAATAATTGATTTTATCTCCTTGCGCATTGAAACCATACATATCATTGATAGTTAGATAATTACCGCTGTTTAAATCTTTTCCCTGAGAATAATACAAGAGTTCTATTTGAATAGCACATCTCAACGAAAACATCGTATCATATCGATTGGAAGCATCGATCTCCATATTTGTATATGATTCAAATTCTGTTCCGTCAACCGAATATGTACCATAATATCTGTTCCTGTCATCATCAAGTTCTGTTGACAACTGTTCTATTTCAGAATCAATTTTACCATATTTATAATTGAACCATTGCTGAGCCGACCATACATCAAGGTCATCTCCTTCTTTACAACCTGAACCAAAATGCTCAGTTATAAAACGAACATAATCTTTAAACCCGCTATAATCGTCACCAAAAACGGTCTCTGCATAGATTTTTCTGCTTTCTAAACCAATAAACTCACTGACTTCAGGAGTTATAACTGTTCCCAGCATAGAAAAAGAAAGCACACCTGCGAGTATTGATCTGAATTTTGCCATAGTATTATAAATCCTTTCAAAAAATAAAACATTTTTATAATACCATTTAATTTACAGAAAGTCAATACCCAGTGATATTTATATTACATTAACCTTGACACGATTGTTATTGTTCTGTATAATAATATTATTAGGCTTTTGTAAAGGAAATTTATTATGGCAAAAAAAATCAAACTAATCTCTGTTTTTTTATCCTCATTAATTGTTACTACATCAATAAGCTTTCAAAATCATCAGATTATAAAAAATATATCTGCTGAGAGTACTGTTTATTCAAACTTATTATGTGGAAATAATTTTGACTTAGAAAATTTCAGAACGAAAATTCTCGTACAGGAAAAAGAAATTCTGTCATCAGGAGATGCTGCCTCCGCAGAAAAATTCATTTCAGAAACTGAAACAGAAATCAATAAACTCAAATCTGATTTATATCTTTCCACGCATCAAATGCTTGAAGATGATACAAATCCAGATTTATACGCCAGATACAATGATTTTTTCTCTGATTTGTACGAAGCAGAAACAATAATATCGACTTCTGCACAAAAAATAAAAAAACAGTTTCCTGACATTATCTTTCCTCAAGAAAGCAACTTTGCTTTCAGCAAAGAATTCACAGAAAAGCAATCAGAACTTGTCAACAAATACTATTCCAATAATTCAGTTCCGGAGAGTTCTGAAATTTATATAAAACTTATTGAACTTCGCAAATCACAATTTCAAAGCAGTTCGTACATCGATCATACACTGAAAAGTACTTACGCTACAGGATATGATTTCAAAGATATATCTGATTCATTGGAAAACATACAGAAATTTATAATATCGGTTAAAAACAGTGGCTACGATACCACTTTATTGTACGCGCCGTCTTCTGAATCACCTGAACAAATATTTAACTACTACGAAAATAATATATCCGAACTTCCTGATTATATCACTGAAGCATATTTCTTTGGAAAACAAAACGAACTATTCAGAAGCACCACCAGTCAGACATTTGCGCCTTGCTCGATTACAAGTTATCTGTATAATTCTAAATTACCTGTTTCTACAACTGTATACTCAGGAACAAAAATCGATAGAATAAATACTCTTGATTCAATATCCAAATTCATCACCTGCTATTATAAAAAAGAAAGATCAGAAAATTGTATTGAAACAGAACAACTGATTTGTTATATCATGCAAACGCTTCTGGAAGAAGATAAAAACTATTGGATATCATCGCTTTTATCTGATCTAGAAGACGCTTATATCGCAACTTCTCTGGAACTATACGCATATACTAAAGATTCAATAACCGCAGATGAACTAAGTCAAAAATACTGTGAAATAAAGAAATCATTAGGCTATAACTATCCTTCCGGTCAAACATCAGACATTGAATGGATATATAAAGAAAATCTTTTTTCAAAACCTCTATTTGATACAATTAAAATGAGTACTTCGTTTGATGCTATTATTTTACATGAACAATATAATGATAAAATATCTTCTATTTTAAAAGAGCTTGTAACTTCTACCCCAAACCAAAACGTTAAGAAAATACTAAACACCGCGAATATCAGCGACTGCGCCACAATCACTGATACAGATAAACTGTCTGCATCATTTATCAATTTTATTTCCAATACCGACTCAACAACTTCTGAAGCGTTAAAAGGTGACGTGAACGATGACGGTGTTATCAACACCAAAGATTTTATTGTATTACATAAATTTATTCTCAACGCACTTGAAACAAGTGATACTTTCAGCAAAGAAAATGCAGATTTAAACTCAAATAACAGCATAGATATTATGGATTTAAGAAGATTGATAACTCTTCTATCAAAATAAACAAACAGCGGGTCACTTTCAGACAGAAGAGGGCTGTTTTTGTTTATCACCGTGTTACAAAATCGTGTATCATTTCGATCAGTTCAGGTATCCTTAATTTACGCGGACAGTCTTTCATGCACTGTCTTTCCGTGCACTTCATGCAGCTTTCATATACTTCTTCGATGTTGAGTCTGAGTTTTTTCCTTGCCCAGTAATGCTTTCCGAGATGATAATAATTATACTGTCTGAGCATGATATGGACTTCGTATCCTTTCGGGCACACGCAGCGCTGACATCTTGTGCAGCCGACAGGTGTAAAATGCTCTGACAGTCTTTTTATGACCTCCTCAAAGGAAAACTCCCAAGGGGAAAAATCCTCTTTCATTGCTGCTTCTGCCTGTCCGACAGTCCCTATTCCGATAAGCGCACAGGAAAAAGGCCAGTGAAGAATACCGCCGATCAGTTCGGACGGATCAAATACATTAAGAAGACAGCCAGCGGCATAAACTTTATTGAGAATAAGTCCTTTGTTTTTAAAAAGATCACTGTTCTCTGCAATACGTTCGATTATACCGCGTTCCATTATATTGGCACTCGTCTGTATCACGTCCACCCTGTCGTCACATGCGGAACGTTCTGCAACACTGTAGTAATGTGTTGCAATGCCGGTATATTTTATTACGCCGGCTTTCTTAAGATCACACAGTGCATCGAGTGCTCCGTATCTGCTGAATGTTTCATCCTGGTTGTCCTCATCCACCTGATGGACAAAGTAAATGTCCGGATCGGTACCAAGATTTTCGGCTGATCTCATAACTTCGCGGAACATATCATTTCCGTCCATGAATCTTGCCTTGTCAGAAATGATGATATTCTCACGTCCTGCCTTTTCGGCAAAAACACCAAGCTTGTATTCCGCATCGCCGTATTCTTCAGGAATAGCTGTGTCATAGAAATTGCAGCCCATCCTGTACGCATGCATCATTATCTCTACCGCTTCATCAACATCCGGACTGTAATAGTCAGGCAGGACGGGAACATTTCCGCTCAGTACAGGTATTGTTCCGAAACCGGTCTCAGATACCATAAGTCCTGTATTTCCGAGTTCTCTGTATCTCATAGTTTATCACACCACACAAATGCATCTTCAGCAATATCTACACTGTTACGGTCAGCGAATGCTACTTCCTCAAGTTCCTCACAGAAGGCAAATGCCTGAGGGCCGATTTTCTTTACTGACTCAGGGATCACTATCTTCTTCAGACTTTTACATCTGAAAAAAGCTCTTTCCGGTATCTCAGTAAGTTCTGAGGATAAATGTATCTCCTTAAGACTGCAGCAGTGCTCAAAGGCTCTTTTTCCAATGGTAACAAGTTCGTCGGAAACATCGATGCTTTCAAGACTTTTGCATCCGCTGAAAGCCTGTGCACCGATATCGGTAACACTGCCTGCGTTCTGTACCGCCCTCAGCCACCTGCTGCTTTTGAACGCCGACTTTCCTATTTTGACGGTCTCATCCGAAAGCACGATCGTTTCAAGAAGATTGCATTCCTTGTAGACCTCATCAGCTATCTCACGTATTCCTCCCGGAAATACAAGATTCCGTATATTGCCTGTACTCTCTTCAAGAACAGCGTTCTTATTCAGCTTGAAACAGTTTATACACTCGGCAAATATACGTCTTACCAGATCAGGATAATCCTTTTCCGTGATATCGGATACTTTTTCAAGCGTATATGTTTTCCCGTCTGAAAACAGTATCTTTTTCAGATTGATACAGTTTCTGAATGCATACACATCGACCGCGATCCGATCTTTTTTAAAGATCAGCTCCTTAAGTTCCGTATTGCCGGCAAAGGCCCAGCTGCATATCCTTTCAGCCTCATCAGGTATCTCAGCCGTTTCACCGCAGCCGACTGCATCTATGAGCAGACCGTTTACGATGTTGTAACGGACTTCGGCACGTCTTTTTTCAAGCCAGCCTGTTCCTGCAAACGTGAGCTTGCCGCTGTGCTTAAAGCCAGCCGGAAAGAT
>CAJORC010000384.1 GCA_905236615.1 uncultured Lachnospiraceae bacterium | reverse complement strand
TCCTCCGGATTCAGTTCGGTTCTTTTTATATTAGCCAACGATGACTCCTCCTGATTCTTTTACTGCTGTTCCTCATCAAGTGAATCGATTATCTTATTCAGATCGTGGTCAAGCTTCAAGGTGTAACGTATCGAAGCATCATACGAAAGGTGAGCTCCGTCTATAAACTCGTCTTCCCTGTAATTTCCCCTGTAATCAAGATATTTTATCTTATGCTTTTTCAGGAAGGGTTTCAGCACCTGCTTGACGCACTTCGTATATTCCCTTCCGCTGTCCGTCTTCTTTAATCCGGGAGCTATAGGCGAAAATTCCACAACAACATTCGTGTCATTATCAAGTCGTAATATCTGGGACTTTATTATTTCTATCCTCTCATCGGTCGTGGCAAATGATTCCGCAACAGACTCATGATTAAAATAATTATTCCTGTAGTTGGCAGGGCCGACTCCGGCGTCCATATCCTGCTTATTGAAATAAGAAGTCAGGATCTCAGAAACATTCTGCATCCGCATAAGTTCCACATTCATTGCATAGATAGGTGAAAAAAGCCATGTGTTCTTCTTTACGGAAAGATCATCATCAACACGGTATTTTCCCCATTTATCAATGGTTGCCTCCGCTATGGTCAGTTCATCCGCATTTCTGAATGTGGAATATGAAACTTCAAGCTTGACTATATCCTTATCAGTATAGTCATACTCAGTCCTGATAAGATTATCAAGAACGATATTTGTACGCCACGAACCGGATCCGCTGGCAAAAACATACATGTCATAATGATCACGAAGACGTTCTTTCTGCTTCTCCGCATCGAATTCCATAGCTGTAAGCGATGACCCTATAGCAATAATATTTCCCGTATCATTGGTACTGCTGACCATGGAATCCAGCGAGTCGATAAATCCCTCATCCACAACATGAAGGCCATTCGTATACCACGGCGAAATATATCCCTTATAATTTTCTTTATAATATTCGTAATAATGCTTGTCGCAGGCTTCGGTAAACAATATCGAAAGCCGTCCCGCAAGAAACAGGATGACACTGCTCATCAGCATTATTGCAGCCATATATCCAAAGTATCTTTTTATCTTCATTCTTCTTCGCTTTTTAGTTTTAGTCTCAAGTCTTTAAAGAAATTACTGAGCATAGCTGAACACTCTTCTGCCATTACCCCGCTTTCAATTTCCACCTGATGGTTGAAAGACGGCTCCTGCAGCAGATTTATAATACTGCCGGCACAGCCGGATTTTGGCGACATTGCCGCGATAACGCACCTTTTCATTCTTGACTGCACTATGGCACCTGCGCACATCGGGCAGGGTTCCAGTGTAATATAGATCGTGCAGTCCTCAAGCCTCCAGTCACCCATGACCTTTGTCGCCTTTTTTATTGCAGCGATCTCCGCATGAGCCAGCGTGGAATGGTCGGTCTTTCGCCTGTTATAACCACGGCCGATTACTTTTCCTTCAAAAACAATTACACAGCCAATGGGCACCTCGCCGATCGCGGCTGCCTTCTTTGCCTGTGTAATCGCCTGTTTCATATATTTTATATCTTCTTCTGTCATCAATATTCCCTTGTTTCCAGATACTTAAGGTATTTGACAACCATTAAGGCTATTTTAAGTGTCAGCGCATCCTCAAAACTTCTGATATCAAGTCCCGAAGCCTTCTCAATCTTTTCTATTCTATAAACCAGCGTATTTCTGTGAATGAAAAGCTGTCTCGAAGTTTCAGAAACATTCAGATTGTTCTCAAAGAATTTGTTTATTGTGAGAAGTGTTTCCTCATCCATATGATCAGGTATGTTCTCACCAAAAATCTCGTTTAAGAAAATCTGACAGAGGTTTTCCGGAAGCTGGTAAATAAGCCTTCCGATTCCGAGCGAGCTGTATGAAGCCACATTTCTTTCAGCATAAAAGATCTTACCTACATCAAGAGCCATTCTTGCCTCTTTGTAAGATTTAGAAACTTCCCTGATCTCACCTACAGCAGTACCGTAAGCCACTCTTGCTTTTATCATGGCCTCTGCGCCCATCATATCAACTATGGTGGCTGCGGTATTTTTCATTGTTTCTTCTTCGTCCGCGGAATCTTCGAGGGACTTGATAAGTATAACTTCCTTCTCATCAACCGCTGTGACAAAGTCTCCGGTAACATCGCTGAAAAGGCTTCTGACGATTTCGACCGCACTGTTGTCTCCGGCCTCCTTTGCCTCTGCCTCAATTATAAATACAGCCCTTCTCACATCCGGTCTGATGTGAAGCTTCTTTGCCCTGTTGTAGATATCAACAAGAAGCATATTATCAAGAAGAAGGTTCTGGAAAAAGTTGTTCCTGTCGAGCTTTTCCTTATATGCCTCCATGAGATGTCCCAGTTCGCTTACTGCAACCCTTCCCATCAGGTAAACATTATCATTGTTTCCTGATACAAGAAGTACGTAAGCCGTAACATCATCATCAAGTATCCTGAAAAGATGATAGTTTCCTATCACCTGTGAATCAGCGGTGCTGTCAATAAATGAACGCACGCTTAACGGTGAAATCTCCACCTTATCCATTGTCGTAGCTATGGCGGTTCCATCAAGCTCCAACACTGCAAAATCGACTTTTGAAATTTCCTTAAGTTCCGCTATACAAGAATTAATAAGCTGATTCGCTATCATTAAATCGCACCTTTCAAACTTCCAAAAAAAAGACATTGTTCATATAAGTATAGCGCAATAATCATTCTTTCGCAAGTCGGTTAAATATCATGCGCGAGTGGTTA
>CAJORC010000383.1 GCA_905236615.1 uncultured Lachnospiraceae bacterium | reverse complement strand
TCAGAATAGGTCTGAAACAGAAAGGATAGCGTGAACGCTTATGAGACGGAGAACAACACTTTTGGGACTTGCACTTGCATCAGCTTTGAGTTTTGCAGTAGTTGGAGTTAATTCCATAAATTATGTACATGCAGGAGAACTCGAAGCAGCCGATGAAGTTGTTGAGGATACATACGCTGAAGCGGTATCTGTTGATTCTGATGAAGACCTCGTTGTTATAGATTCAGGTATTCTTACCGCAGAAAGGTATGCCCCGGAAGATTGAGTCGCAGTAATGCGAATTCTCTAAAGAAGAAAAGCCCTCGGACTTGAATGTCGCGAGGGCTTTTCTTTTTTTATCTTATTTCAGAAAATCCGGTAATTTCTTTCCTTCCTTTTTCCACTGCATATATTCCGCAGTTGCGGCGAACATTACGTCACCTGAGGAATTAAGGGCAGTCTCTACAGAGTCCTGAATAACTCCGATGATGAATCCCACACCTACTACCTGCATCGCAACATCCTGAGGAATGTTGAAGAGCGAGCATGCCATAGGAATAAGAAGCAGTGAACCTCCGGCAACACCCGAAGCTCCGCAGGCTGCAAGTGCAGCTATGAATGACAGGAGCAGCGCAGAACCGAAAGACACATTAATTCCCATTGTATTTGCTGCCGCAAGTGTAAGCACTGTGATCGTTACAGCAGCACCGTCCATGTTTATAGTAGCACCAAGAGGAATCGATACGGAATACATCTCGCTGTCGAGACCGAGTTTTTCGCAAAGCTCCATATTTACAGGGATATTTGCTGCAGAACTTCTTGTGAAGAATGCTGTCACACCTGACTCCCTAAGGCATCTGAATACCAGCGGGTATGGATTTCTTCTGAGTGCTATAAATGCGATCAACGGATCGATGATAAGGGCAACCGTAAGCATGCATCCTACAAGCAGAAGCAGCAGTGCACCGTAATCAACGAAGATTGACATTCCGTTTGATGAAATGCTCGAATAAACAAGTCCCATTATTCCGAAAGGTGCAAGATTGATTATCCACTTAACAACCTGCGATACCCCATCCGCAATATTTGAGAAGAACTCCTTTGTATTATCTGATGTAACTCCCTTAAGAGCCATTCCGAGGAACGCTGACCAGAAAAGGATACCCAGATATTTTCCATCAGCAAGAGACTGCATCGGGTTCGCAACCATTCCAAGGAGGAGGTTCTTTAAGATCTCAGCAAGTCCCGACGGGATCACATCAGCCTCCGCACTCTGTGTAAGCTTTATCGAAACAGGGAACATAAAGCTGGCAATAACCGAAATGACCGCAGCCAGAAATGTGCTTACCACATAAAGAATGATAACAGTTCTGAATTTGCTTCCAAGCTTCTCACGACCCTGACAGAGAGATGATGTGACAAGGACGAATACCAGAACCGGTGCTATCGCTTTCAGCGCACCTACAAAAATATCGCCCAGGAATCCTATCCATTCCACTCCCGGGCAGGCAAGCGCCAGAACTATGCCTATCGCGAGACCTATCACGATCCTTATTATAAGGCTTGTTTCATTGTAACTTTTGATAACTTTTTTTAATGTTCCCATTTTGATCCTCTCAAAAAATTTTTCTGCTCCATCGCTTTAACGTATTGACGTTGAACAGCGTTAAAAACCGTCTTTATAATATCATAACTATAGAGGTTTTATCAAATTTTTTAATTTGACCTAAGAATTATTTCCATATATAATGTTGAGAACATTAGGTGTTTATATTTAAAAAGGAGAGATTTATTTAGATGAACACAGTAGAAATTTGGGAAATCGCTGCATTTATCCTTTATCTCGGAATAATGATCGCGATTGGTGCTGTTTACAGCCGTAAAAATCAGAAATCCGAGGACTATTTTTTAGGTGGACGTTCCTTAGGCGGCTTCGTTGCTGCTTTTTCAGCACAGGCATCCGACATGAGCGGATGGCTCCTCATGGGACTTCCGGGTGCCATATTTTTAAGCGGTCTTTCGGGAGACGGCTGGATCGCCATCGGACTTCTTATAGGTACCGCTCTCAACTGGATATTCGTTGCATCACCTCTGAGACGCTACACAATTGAAGCCGGAAATTCCGTTACCCTTCCTATGTTCTTCGAAAACAGATATCAGGATGACAAAAAAGTGCTTATGACGATTTCTTCCGTTATAATCGCACTCTTTTTCACGGTATATACGGCATCTGCTTTTGCCTCCGGCGGAAAGCTTTTTAATTCTGTCTTTAACCTCGATTATCATGTTGCCCTTACGATCGGTGCTGCAGTTATCCTTCTCTATACCTTCCTCGGCGGATTCCTTGCAGTCTGCACCACAGACTTTATACAGGGAACACTTATGATCGTTGCCCTGCTTACCGTTCCGATGGTTGCACTTTCCATCATGCACGGAACAGGCATGTCGATCGTAGAAGGTCTTGTACTTCACGGAGTTGAAAACACCGGGAACTTTACCGACTTTTTATCCGGCGCCGATGCAGTACACATCATTTCCGGCCTTGCCTGGGGACTCGGTTACTTCGGAATGCCCCATATACTTGTACGTTTTATGGCCGTTAAAAACGAGCAGGAAATGAACAAGTCAAAAGTTATTGCAATAAGCTGGGTTACACTTTCACTTGCTTTTGCGGTAGTTATCGGTATCATCGGACGTGCTTTCATCGATCCTTCACTCTTCAAGGAACTCAGCGAAAGCGGTTCTGTAACATCAGAGTATATCTTTATTGAAATGATAAAGAGAGTATTTACCCAGGAAATGAATCTTGCCATTGTTGCCGGAGTTTTCCTCTGCGGATTCCTCGCAGCAATTATGTCAACTGCCGACTCACAGCTTCTGGTAAGTGCCTCTGCCATCGCAGAAGATATTTACAGAGGTGTTATTAATAAGAAAGCAGATGATAAAACAGTTCTCCGGCTCAGCCATATCGCGGTCGTTGTTATTGCCATCATCGCTTTTGTCATCGCATGGAACCCCGATTCTTCCATTATGACACTGGTTTCCGATGCATGGGCAGGACTCGGTGCGGCTTTCGGTCCTCTCGTACTTATGAGTCTTTTCTGGAAAAGAACCAACCTTCCCGGAGCCATCGCAGGTCTTGTAAGCGGTGCAGCAGTCGTTATCCTCTGGGATTATCTGCCTTTGCTTTCGGGACAGACGATTGGCAGCGTGACAGGACTTTATTCACTCCTTCCGGGATTTGTAATGAGCTTTATCTGTATTTTCGCTGTAAGCCTTGCAACAAAAGAGCCTTCGGAAGAGATGATAAATACTTTCAACAAAGTACACAACATTTCTTTTGACCGCTCTGAAGCAGACAGTGCCGATGCTTAATTTTTCCTTGATATAAATTCAATAAAAGGATAAAATAGTTGTATTGATTTTTCTCAACGAACGGAGGGGGAGCACTTGTCAGTTAACGATTCACTGCATGTAGAAAAAAGAAAATATATACGATATGAGAAGCATTTTACAATTACTGTATATCAGCTTCCCGAAGATACCCGGGGTAAAAAGATCGTACCTATAAGCAGTTACAAGACTTCCGATATCCCACGTTTTTCTGCCGAGCTTACAGATATTTCGGCAGGCGGTCTTTCAATGTTCTGTTTCAAGAATCTTGACATTTCCGCAGCATTCCATTCGACACTGATACTGCCTTCCGGCGATGAGATCGACCTTGATTTCAGGATCATACATTCCGAGAAGACAGATGATTTCGAGGGTTCTCCGGCTTTCATATATGGTTGTGAATACATCTCCGAACCGCCCGAAATCTTAAACACATTATACTTTGACGATTTTATGCCTGTATAAAAAGTATA
>CAJORC010000382.1 GCA_905236615.1 uncultured Lachnospiraceae bacterium | reverse complement strand
TACAGCGGAAGCAGTGTTGAAATGGATATCCTCATGAGCGCAGATGCTTCTAAGAACATTACAGATGTTCTGAAGGCTGATAATGCTGAGGGAATTATCGAGGCTCTTGATGCTTCTTCAGAGACGGATGTAGATCTTTCCCTTCCTAAGTTCAGCATGGATATAACTTTTGACGGTCTTGAGGATGCTCTTAAAAAGCTTGGAATGAATGCAGCTTTTGGAGGAAGTGCTGACTTTTCAAAAATCGCAGCAGACCTTAAAGTTTCAGGAATTAACCACAAGGCCAAGGTAGAAGTTGATGAGGAAGGAAGTAAGGCTGCTGCCGTAACTGAAATTATGATGGAGACTACCGCATTTATGCCTGCGAATGAAAAGGTAGAGTTTACGGTTGACAGACCCTTCGTTTTCGTTATCAGGGATAAGGAAAGCGGAGTAATCCTCTTCACAGGAAGGGTATTAGACCTTTAATATTGACAAATAGGCTAAAAATGAGTATAAATAGATATGTGCCTTTGTTAAAAATAAATTAATTCGGGCATAATAATAAAACTCATTATAGAGAGGAGTTATCATAATGAACAAAACAGAATTAGTTGCAGCAATTGCAGAGAAGTCAGGTCTTACAAAGAAGGATGCTGAAAGCGCACTTAAGGCTTTCACTGAGGCCGTTGAGGAAACACTTGTTAAGGGTGACAAGATCCAGCTTGTTGGTTTCGGTACATTCGAAGTTGCTGAGAGAGCAGCAAGAGAAGGAAGAAACCCTCAGTCCGGTGAAGTTATGAAGATTCCGGCATCAAAGGCTCCTAAGTTCAAGGCAGGCAAAGCTCTTAAAGATGCAGTCAACAAATAAGAAATAAATTTATTGACAAATAAGGATGTACGCGCCTGATCGGTGTGTACATCCTTTTCTGCTTATGCGGAGTATTGACGGCTGTTGATATTTGTTTATGAAAGGATAATGAGTAATGCGGCTTGATAAATATTTGAAGGTATCAAGACTTATAAAAAGGCGCAGCGTGGCTAATGAGGCCTGTGATGCCGGAAGGGTTTCCATAAACGGTAAAGCTTCGAAGGCAGGTACAGAGGTAAAAGTCGGTGATATCATAGAAATCGCCTTTGGAAATAAGGCTGTAAAGGTGGAAGTGCTTGCTGTCGAGGAGACGGTGAGGAAAGAACAGGTAAAAGACCTCTTTAAGTATGTATAAGCTTAATATTTCCTAAATATTTTTACTATAAGTTGTATACATTTATATTGACTGTCGGATAATAATAAAGTATAATTTATAGTGTGTCTTTGCCTTTAGGGGGTTAGTTGTATTGTTTAGGAGAGTATGATGGGAAGGGTGCCGGCTTTTCAAAAGAAAAAACATAATAAGTTAAGTGTCCTTTGCATCGTTATCGTTATGGCTATGCTTCTGGGAGTCATTGCCTACGACAGCTTCAGCCTGAAGATCAAGGAGGAGCAGTACGTTTCAAGGATAGATGAGCTTAACCGCAATATTGAGGCAGAGAAGCAGCGTACCGAAGAACTGAAAGAATTTGAGAAATATACAAAGACCAGAAAATATGCTGAAGAAGTAGCCGAGGACAAGCTCGGTCTTGTTCATGACCATGAAATAGTATTTAAGCCTGAAAATGAAGACAAGTGACAGAGTAAAAAAATTCATAAAGGAACAGAATATGATCACGCCTGGACAGAAAGTTGTTGCAGGCGTTTCAGGAGGGGCAGATTCAATGTGCCTCCTTTTTTTGCTTTATGAACTCAGGAAAGAGCTGGATTTCAGTCTTTCTGTTGTGCATGTCGAGCATGGGATAAGGGGAGAAGCCTCCGAGGCGGATGCTGCTTATGTTGAGAAGATATGCGCAGAGCTCAGTATACCATGCAGAATTGTCCATATAAATGCTCCCGGACTTGCTGAGACTAAGGGTGAAAGCCTTGAAGAAGCCGCAAGAAACGCAAGATACGAGGAATTTGAAAAGGAGGATGCAGACAGGATAGCGGTTGCCCATCATGCCTGCGATCTGGCGGAAACAGTTTTATTTAACCTTTTCAGAGGAAGCTCGCTAAAGGGAATGGGCGGGATATCACCGGTCAGAGGGAAGATCATACGTCCCCTGCTCTGTCTAACAAGGGATGAAATAGAGGATTACTGCAGGGAAAAGGCTATTAATTACAGGACCGATGCGAGTAATTTTGATACGGAAATCCCGAGAAATGCGATCAGGCATGAGATAATCCCAATAGCAGAGAAGATCAATTCGAATGCTGTGCGGCATATAGAGAGCACTGCAGCGGATATCCGTGACTGGTGCGAATATATTGACGCTGAGATCGCCGCGTTGGAAGAAAAATACATAACTGCCGCTGAAGATGAGGTAGAGCTGGATATAGCCGTTTTTTCGGAGAAACCGGAGATCATGCTGTCTGAGCTTATACGCAGGGCGATCGGAAGGGCAGCGGGACGACTTAAAGACATAAGCCGTGTACATGTAAGGGATGTAATGTCTCTTGCGGGAAAGACAAGCGGAAGAAAAATTGTTCTTCCCTACGGCATATGTGCAGAGAGAGTATTCGATAAGCTGGTCTTTAAGAAAATTATAAATAACGGTAAAGGGGAAGTCTTTTTGGATTATGAAGAAGAAGCCCCTGAAGCTGGTGAGATAACCACACCGGATGGTATACAATATACATTTAGCTTGGATAAAATTAAATACAGCGCTGTATTTCCTCAAGGCAAGTATACTAAATGGTTTGATTATGATAAAATAAGGTGTAAACCGGTAGTGAGAACACGCAGGAACGGAGACTATATGACCATCAAAGGCGGTCGTAAGAAGTTAAAGGATGTTTTTGCGGAAGCCCGTATCGGTTCGGACAGGCGGGGAAAGATCTTTCTTATCGCAGATGGAAGCCATGTTATATGGGTTCCGGGGATCAGGATGAGCGAGGAGTTTAAGATCGATGAAAACACGACCCGTGTCTGGAAAGTAAGTGTAAGGAGTTTATAAAGTACCATGGCAGATAAGCTTGAAGTTTTATTCAGTGAAGAAGTGATCACGGAGAAGATCAGGGAACTCGGAGCGATAATAAGCAAAGATTTCGATGGACAGGAAGTTACTCTTGTATGTATTCTTAAAGGAGCTTCGATGTTCACATGTGAACTCGCAAAGAGGATAACCGTTCCCGTAAAATTTGAATTCATGCAGGTTTCAAGTTACGGAAACGAAACAGAGTCAAGCGGTGTCGTAAAAATCTTACAGGATCTGGATGAGCCGATAAGAGGAAAGAACGTGCTTGTATGCGAGGATATCATTGACAGCGGAAGGTCAATGCATTATCTTCTGGAAGTGCTTTCAGGCAGAGGCCCGGCAAGCCTTAAGCTCTGTTCACTTCTTGATAAACCCGATCGCAGGGTAGTTGATGTAAAGATTGATTACAAAGGATTTACTATTCCGGACAAATTTATCGTGGGATACGGTCTGGATTATGCACAGAAGTACAGAAATCTTCCGTATATCGCAGAAGTTACACCGGATGCACAATAATTCGATATTTGGAGAGTAACAGAGACTTGTAAAGTTAAGAAGGAGGGGAACATTGAGTAATAATGGGAGCAGAAACTTAATTGTTTATTTTCTGGCTATTGTTGCCGTTGTTCTGCTTGTTTTCACCATGAGCAGCAGATGGCAGGTAAGGGATACTTACAACTACACGCAGTTTGAGAGTGACCTGAAGGCAGACAGGATCGACACTATTGAGTTACAGCCTAATGCTGAAACACCAACGGGTTCGGTGATAGTTACCTTTAAGGAAGACGGGTCGAGCAGAACCCTGCATGTTTCTGATATAACGGAAATAGAGCAGGAACTGAAGACAGCCTTCCCGTCCTACACACAGCAGGATGTTTCAAGGGATAATAAGGTATTCTCTTATGCGGTTCCGATCGTTTTGGGAATTGCAGTTATCTTTATAGTGATGGCGCTTATGAATTCACAGGCTGCCGGAACTACCGGCGGCGGTAAGATGATGAACTTCGGTAAGAGCCGTGCGACCAAGACAATGGCAGGAGATACGAAGGTAACATTTAAAGATGTTGCCGGTCTTGAAGAGGAAAAAGAAGACTTGGAGGAGATCGTTGATTTCCTTAAAGAGCCGAAGAAATATACACAGGTCGGTGCGAGAATCCCTAAGGGCGTTATCCTTGTGGGACCTCCCGGAACAGGTAAAACCCTGCTTGCAAAGGCAATCGCAGGTGAAGCAGGCGTTCCTTTCTTCTCCATCTCGGGTTCGGATTTTGTTGAGATGTTTGTCGGTGTCGGTGCTTCGAGAGTAAGAGACCTTTTCAGCGAAGCAAAGAAAAATGCACCATGTATAGTATTTATCGATGAGATAGATGCCGTTGCAAGACGGAGAGGTGCAGGTCTTGGCGGAAGCCATGATGAACGTGAGCAGACACTTAACCAGCTCCTTGTTGAGATGGACGGATTCGGAGTTAATGAGGGTATCATAGTCATGGCTGCGACGAACCGTGTGGATATCCTTGATCCCGCTATCATGCGTCCGGGACGTTTCGACAGAAAGATAGGCGTAGGCAGACCCGATGTAAAGGGACGTGAAGAGATACTTCATGTTCACGCTACGAACAAGCCCCTTGGTGATGATGTTGATTTAAAGCAGATTGCGCAGACAACAATGGGATTTACGGGTGCTGACCTCGAAAACCTTTTGAACGAGGCTGCGATCAATGCTGCCAAGGCAAATAAAAAGTTCATCGTACAGGATGATATCAGAAGAGCCTTTATAAAGGTTGGTATCGGTGCAGAGAAGAAGAGTAAAGTAGTCAGCGAGAGAGATAAGAGAATAACTGCTTACCATGAGGCAGGACATGCAATTCTCTTCCACCTTCTTCCAGAAGTCGGACCGGTCTATACAATTTCTATCATTCCTACGGGAATTGGTGCAGCGGGATATACGATGCCGCTTCCGGACAAGAATGATGAATTTGTTACCAGAGGAAAAATGATCAGCGAGATAACCGTTGATCTTGGCGGACGTGTTGCGGAAGAGCTTTTCTGCGATGACATTACGACAGGCGCTTCCCAGGATCTGAAGCAGGCGACCAAAGAAGCCCGCAATATGGTAACGCGTTACGGAATGAGCGAAAAAATAGGTGTTGTAAGCTACGATAATGATGAGGACGAGGTCTTTATAGGACGTGATCTGGGACATTCGAGACTTTATTCGGATAAGACAGAAGGCGAGATCGATCAGGAGATAAAGGACATCCTTGACAGCTGTTATAGAGAAGCCCGCAGGATAATCAGCGAGCACAGAAGCGTTCTCATCAAGTGTGCGGAAGAGCTTCTGGTCAAAGAGAAGCTTACTAGAGATGAATTTGAGGCTCTCTTTGATGAGGAAAACGGCTCTAAATCCGCTTCTTCTGAGACTGTAAAGCTTTCTAAGATCAGTCCTGACCCGGTTGCGACTTAAATGTATTTGTGAATTATGCACAAAACATAGAGATGATTTTTGTAAACTTTGTGGAGTATAAGTCTTGTTGAAAAATATCCGGAGTGGTATATTATATGCGTACCCCCCAATACATGATATAGTTTAACAACTATACCCCATAAGAAAGAAATACCTTCTCCGAAGAACAGTCAGCATCGTAGCTGGCTGTTTTTCACTATATGGAGAGTTTAATGGAGGGAAGAATGCAGAACGGAAGAGCACAGCTCACAGAGAGCGATGTGCGTAAAATAGAGGCGGAAATAGAAGACAGGAAGCTCAACCAGCGGCCAAAGCTCATAGAAGAAGTAAAAGAGGCAAGGGCACAGGGAGATCTTTCTGAAAATTTCGAATATTATGCGGCAAAAAGAGCAAAGAACCAGAATGAGGGCCGTATAGCCTATCTGGAGAGGATGCTTAAGACTGCCAATATCATATCTGACAAGTCAAAAGAAGACGAAGTTGGAATGAATAACTTCGTTGAGATCGAATTTTTGGACGACGGATCAAGAGAAAAGTACAAGATGGTCACAAGTATCCGTGGAAATTCCCTTAAAAACTATATAAGTAACGAATCACCCCTTGGTCGTGCCCTTATGGGAAAAAAGACAGGAGATGTCTGTAAGGTAAAGGTGAGTGATGAAGTTTCGTACGAGGTTAAGATCGTTTCGATAGATAAGTCGAATGATGATTCGTCGGACAGTATAAAGTCTTTCTGATAAAGATTAATTGAAAACAATACGGAGGTTTGAGTAAATTGGAGTCGAACAGTCAAAATTTCAGACGGGGGATAAAGGACGGTATGCCGATATGCTTAGGTTATTTAGCAGTCTCCTTTGCATTCGGGATACAGGCAGTACAGTCCGGACTTACAACGTTTCAGGCAACAATACTTTCGCTGATAAATGTGACCTCGGCGGGACAGTTTGCCGGACTCGGCGTGATAACAGCCGGGGGAACCCTTGTTGAAATGGCGGCGACACAGTTTATAATAAACCTCAGATACATGCTGATGAGTACCGCGATCTCACAGAAGTTAAAAGATTCTGTGGGAATCTTCCCCAGACTTGCGATCGGATTCGGAATGACAGACGAGATATTCGCGGTCAGTGTGGGACGCGCCGGATATTTATCGCCGTATTACTCCTATGGATGCGTACTGGTTTCGGTATTCGGATGGACAATGGGAACATTTCTGGGTGCCTTTTCGGGAGAGATACTTCCGCAAAGACTCATCAGTGCGCTTGGCGTAGCACTTTACGGTATGTTCATAGCGATAGTGGTTCCCGTAGCAGTGGAAGAAAAAAGTGTGCTTGCGGTATCATTATCTGCCGTTATACTATCAAGTATTTTCGAATATATGCCGATATTAAATCTGGTATCATCCGGATTCAGAATTATAATAGTAACTGTAGTTGTAGCCGGTGTAGCCGCTTTTGTCGTTCCTGATGACGAGGGGGAAAAGAATGTATAACGTATATCTGTATATAATAGTCATGGCTCTCGTGACCTTTGCGATCCGTGCACTTCCCCTTACGCTTATCAGAGGAGAGATAAAATCGAAGCGTGTACGGCGGTTTCTTTATTTTGTTCCTTATGCAACACTTTCAGCGATGACTTTTCCGGCAATCCTTTCGGCAACTTCAAATATCCGCTCAGCAGTTGCGGGTTTGGTTGTAGCACTTATTCTTGCCGTTAACAGGCGGGGGCTTCTCATTGTTGCACTGGGGGCTTGTCTTGCAGTCTTTATCGTGGAGTCATTACCTATATGAAAAAAAATCTGCTCTTATATATCTTATCTTCAAAGCCTGCGCTGGATTATAAGGCTCTGTACTCAGACCTGACGGAAAACTATGTGGAACCGATGGAACCGGAACCAAACAGTATGGTTACCATAAGGTTTCGTTCAGCTTACGGAAATATTGACAGTGTATCATTTATCAGTGAGGACTGGCGGGCTGAAATGGAATATTCCGAAAGTGTGGAAGATTTTTCCTATTATGAAACAAAGGTCTGGATAGGTGACAAGCCATTAAAATACCATTTTGAAGTAAGAGTTGGACGGGTAGTTGCAGCTTATGATATGAATGGCGTTGTAAAGAAGGACAGCGTAAAGCATCCTTTCGTTATCGATCCGGCCATATCCACTCCTGACTGGAGCAAGGGCGCTGTAATGTACCAGATCTTCACTGACAGATTTTGTAAGGGAGATCCGACCAATGATGTAGCGGACAATGAGTATTTTTATATAAACGGATATTCCGAGGCGGTCAAAGACTGGAACAGACCTTTGAAGACCATGGATGTAGGCGAATTTTACGGAGGAGATCTGGCAGGAGTTATCCAGAAGCTTCCGTATCTGAATGAGCTCGGAATCGAAGTTATATATTTCAATCCGTTGTTTGTTTCTCCTTCAAGTCATAAATACGACTGTCAGGACTATGATTATATCGATCCGCATTTCGGTAAGATCGTTTATGACAGTTCAAAGCGTCTGGAGAACGGCGTTACCGATAATAAGCAGTCGGAAAAATATATTGCGAGAACTACAGATAAGCGCAACCTTGAAGCAAGTAACGCACTTTTCGCGGAGCTTGTCGAGAAAGCCCACAGTATGGGCATTCGCGTGATCATTGACGGTGTCTTTAATCATTGCGGCTCGTTTAATAAATGGCTTGACCGGGAGTGCATCTACGAAGATCAGGAAGGATATGAAAAAGGCGCATTTGTTTCGGAGGACAGTCCCTACAGAACCTTTTTCAGATTTAATAAGGATGACTGGCCCTACAATATCCACTATGACGGATGGTGGGGACATGATACTCTTCCGAAGCTTAATTATGAAGGTTCGGAGAAGCTTTACAGTTATATCATGAAGATTGCGGCAAAATGGGTATCTCCGCCGTTCAATGCAGACGGCTGGCGTCTTGACGTTGCTGCCGATCTGGGATTTTCACCCGAGTTTAACCACCGTTTCTGGAAAGATTTCAGGAAGGCTGTAAAAGCTGCAAATCCCGAAGCTGTTATCATAGCCGAGCATTACGGAAATCCGTCCGAATGGCTCAAAGGCGATGAATGGGATACGGTAATGAACTACGATGCCTTTATGGAGCCGGTGTCATGGTTCCTTACGGGTATGCAGAAGCACAGCGATGAATATCGTGATGACCTTCTGAACAACACGGAATGCTTCTGGGGTGCTATGAGGGAGCATTCTTCGCATCTGAGCATTGGTGCTCTCATGTGCGCTATGAATGAGCTTTCAAATCATGACCATTCGCGTTTCCTTACAAGAACCAACAGGAAAGTCGGTAGACTTGACAAGCTTGGTGCGGCAGCCGCTTCCGAGGGAATTGACAAGGCTGTCATGAGAGAGGCGGTTCTACTGCAGATGACATGGTTCGGCGCTCCGACTATTTACTATGGTGACGAGGCGGGACTTTGCGGATTTACCGATCCGGATAACAGAAGAACATATCCCTGGGGTGACGAGGACAACGAGCTGATCGATTTTCACAGGGCATGTATCCGCGTTAGAAATGAGACGCCCGAATTCAGGTACGGCAGCCTTAAAAAGATCGAAACTCCGGATGGTGTATTGGCATATTCACGTTTTACACGCCGTTATAAAAGTATCATAATCATAAATAATAATGACTATGATAAGGAACTAAACTTAAGAATTCTGGATGCCGGAATTTCAAGGGAAAGCATGCTTAAGAGGGCAATCCTGACTTATGATACCGGTTATACCACCGAACCGTTCTTCTATGAGGTACGGCGAGGAAGACTTGCTATAAATATGGGACGTAAATCTGCGATCATACTGCAGAGGCATATACCGAGATGATGGATATATTAAAAGAGGACAGAGTGCAAAGGCTCTGTCCTCTTTTTAAATCAAAGCTTAAACAAAGTTGAAAGTAATCCCCTTCCAATGCTTGCACCGACGTTACCGCCGAGGGTTTTGCCAAACTTGCCGAAGCTGCCTCCGACCTGCTTGCCTACTTCGCGTCCGACGGTTCCTGCTACGGAGTTTCCGACTGACTTAACGGCAGCGGTCTTGCGGCGTTTGTCTGCAGCTTCCTGCTTTGCAGCGGCTTTAGCTGCTTCTTTATTAATTGCGGTATTTGCAGCAGCGTTTTCTGCTTCAAGACCTTTTCGCATAAGGAATTCGTAAGCGGAGTCTGGATCTACAGGCTCTGCATACTTGCTGTAGAGGAAACTGTTTTTGATTACACTGTCGCGGACAGAATCAGTTATTGAGCCCATCTTGCTCTTCGGAGGAAGGATCTTCACCTTTTCGCATACTCCGGGAACGCCTTTTTCATCGAGGAAAGAACAAACAGCTTCTCCGGTTCCGAGGGATTCGATCGCCTCGCGGGTATCAAATTCCGGGTTCGTCCTGAATGAGTCGGCAGCGGCTTTAACAGCTTTGGACTCAGTGGGAGTATATGCGTGAAGCACGTGCTGTATCTTGTTTCCAAGCTGGGCGAGAACGCCATCCGGAATGTCGCGCGGACTCTGAGTGATAAAGTAAACGCCTACACCCTTTGAACGGATGAGTTTGACAACCTGCTCAATCTTTTCTATAAGGAGTTTGCTTGTATCCTTAAAGAGCAGATGAGCTTCATCAAAGAAAAATACCATCTTCGGCTTTTCGCTGTCGCCGACTTCAGGAAGAGTTTCGAAAAGTTCCGAGAGCATCCAGAGCATAAAGGTCGAATAAAGTGAAGTATTATTTATAAGGGTGGTGCTGTCGAGAATATTGATCATACCCTTGCCGTTGCTGTCGAGACTGAACCAGTCACGGATATTCAGTGCGGGTTCGAAAAAGAAATTATCGGCACCTTCTGTTTCGAGTGCAACGACTGCGCGGACTATGGCAGAGATTGAAACCTTGCTGATGTTGCCATAATCTACGGCAAAGTCCTTAGCGTTTTCACCGACATAATTCAAGCATGCCTTAAGGTCTTTTGTATCTATCAGAAGAAGGTTATTGTCATCGGCGATTTTGAAGACGATCGACAAAATATCTTTCTGCAGATCATTGAGTCTCAGGATTTTCCCGAGGAGCTGAGGTCCCATTTCGGAAACAGTGGTACGAAGCGGTATTCCTTTGTTTCCGAATATATCCCAGAAAGTTACGGGATATTTCTGGAAATCGAAACCTGCCTCTTTCAACGAGAATCTTTTTATACGTTCCTGCATATCCTCACTGTTTTCACCGACCTCGCACATTCCCGCAAGATCGCCTTTTACATCTGAGAGAAATACGGGAACACCCATATCGCTGAATGACTCGGCGAGAACTTTAAGGGTAATGGTCTTTCCGCTTCCGGTAGCGCCGGCAATAAGTCCGTGCCTGTTTGCCATCGATGGATAGAGAAAAATGTTCTCGCCCTTGTCATTATTTGCAATCCAAATCTTACCTTCTTTGATCATAGCAGCCTCCCCAATTAAAAAATGTTTGATTTATTCCATCTTATCATGTTTTCAATTAAATGTTTAGAAGGGATTGGTTTTAATTGACATGATATAAACAAAATGCTTACATTAATTTGCAATCTATTTTACGCGCGTCAAATAAAAATATAAGCGGGGGTATGCCGGTAGGACCCGCAATGCTCCTTGCACTTCTTATAGGAACGGCATTCGGAACAGTCAGCGGACTTTTGGTAACGAAAGGCAGACTTCAGCCTTTCATTGCAACACTTATCACCATGACAGTATTCAGAGGACTTACGATGATCTTCATGGATGGTAAACCGATTTCCGGACTTGGCGGAACAAGTATGAACGGAGGACGCGGAAGGATCTGGGGCACATTCGTAAGCTTATAACTAAGGATAACGTTAACGAATAATATTGGAAATTGACGTTGTAGATAATGAACAATCCGACGCGGTGCGGTGCTACTGCTCCGCACTGAAGAAAAATGCGTTTGGATTTGTTTATTATCTACAACTGACGTTTACAAGATATGGGAGTCTTTTTGTCGCTGCTTTTAAAAGCTTTAGATTTAAGCAATGGTGTAATATAATATAATTGAAGCAGAGGAAAAAAGTATACCCAATAATGTTTAGTCAAATAATAACTGATGTTATTATAGGAGTACGATTATGGCGACGATCAGAGATGTGGCCCGGATTGCGGGAGTTTCACCAGCCACGGTTTCGAGGGTGATGAACGGCACTGCAAATGTGGATGATGAAAAAAAGAACAGGGTTATGGAAGCGATAAAGGAGACAGGCTTCCAGCCTAATAAACTTGCCCGTGCATTATTTAAAAATTCGTCCGGATTACTGGGACTGATCGTACCGAATATTGAAAACCCATTCTTCAGTGAACTTGCAAAAGTAATTGAAGATGAAGCTTTTACCCGCGGCTATCATATTGTACTCTGCAGTTCCGGAAACAATACGGAGAAGGAACACAGCAATATCCGGATGCTCGGGCAGATGAAAGCTGACGGTATCATTCTTATCACAAATGGAGAACATACGGGAAAAATGCTGTCAGAGTCAGACCTTCCCGTGATAGTTGTTGACCGTCATCTTGCCGACTGCGGTGAGATAGCATTTATTGAGTCGGATCATTACAAGGGCGGAAGACTTGCGGCTCAGTGTCTTTATGATCGCGGATGCCGGAAAATAGTATGTCTGCGCGGACCGCAGGAGTATGCCAGCGGAGTGCTCAGATTCAAGGGTTACAGTGATGTCTGCAGGGAGCATGGTCTTGAACTGAGATATGTGGATACGGCTTATGATTTTGAAGCGGGACGAAGGGCGGCAGAGGAAATGCTGGATAAGTTCCCCGATGCCGACGGAGTTTTTGCGGCGAACGATATTGTTGCCATATCAGCGTATAAAGTATTCAGGAAGCGTGGAATAAGAGTTCCCGATGACATTCAGATCATTGGATTTGATGATATAAATTTAAGCAGTCTTGTTACGCCGGAGCTTACGACGATAAGGCAGCCCATCAGAGAGATGGGATATATGGCGGTAGACGTATTATGCAGTTATGCAGAAGGTAAACCTTTCCCACGCGAGTGTAAATTTGATGTGGAATTAATTGAGAGGGAAACCACAGGAAATAAACTCTCTATCCTATTGTGAAACAGTGACTTTTTTTCCGTCAGCTACCACAGTAATATTTCCATTTTTTGTTTCAAATGTTTCTGCACCGGCATTGGCAATTATTTCAAGAGTAATGTCATCTGCCGGGTTTTTCCTGGAATCGGTTATCAGGGCATATTCAGGACTGAGCCTGTGTAGCATATTTTCCAGCTCGAAGCTGAAAACTCCGTGGTGAGGCATTTTAACGAGATCGCAGGTCTTGATATCGCTGTTTTCAAGCCATTCGCGAATCCGGTTGTCTTCGGCATCTCCGGTGAAAACAAAACGGTTTTCGCCATATACAACGGTAGTTATGAGAGAAAAGTTATTGTCATACTCATCAAAGCCTTCCGGTACCTCGTATGACAGGGGAGGTTCTATGAGTACTTCTGCTTTGCCCAGATTGAAATTTACATTTTTTGTAAGTCTGTTTGGGACTATTGATTTATTATTCATCGCATTCAGGAAGCTTAAGTACTCGTCCCTCTTTCCTTCGTAGTCAGGGATATATACATCTCCGATATCAAAATTTTCAACTATCGTATCTGCGCTTCCGACATGGTCTTTATCATAATGAGTTATTATCAGCGCATCTATCTTTTTTATTTCGTTGTCGTTAAGGAATTCCTTGATCTCCTCGCCGTCTTCCTCTTCACCGGTATCTATCAGCATGCTTTTCCCGTTATTCTGCAGGATGATGGCATCTGCTTTTCCGATCTTCAAAGTTGTTATCGTTAGGTCTGAACTTGTCGAAAGACCTGTGGCGGACATTTTCACTGCAAAAAATATAAGGGCTGCAATAACAATAACCAGTCCTGTTAGCGTAAGGCAGATCGATCGTTTTTTCATTCCAACCTCCTTGAGCATGATGATTAATAAATATCACTCCGGGAAATTCCAGCCCTGAAGGGCACTTATGCCATAACCCGGAAATTCATGATTGTTTTTGCGGACATCCGCTTTCCACTGGTAAGGCGTCATCTGTGTTATTCGCTTAAAATTCCGGTTAAAAGTTGACTGTGACTGGTAGCCGACCCTGATTGCGATCTGTTCCATGGAAAGATCTTCCTTGCTTATCAGTCTGCAGGCCATGTCAATTCTTACATAATTGACATAATCCGCAGGCTTCATGTTCATTACGGTCTCAAAGCCGCGTCTGAAATGTGTTTCGCTGAGTCCGCAGGCATTTGCCATGTCTGCAACCTTGATATCTTCCTGATAGTGAGCCTTGACGTAATCAAAAACACCCTTTATCGTTCGTCCCGTTTTTGTATCGAGAGTTTTCTGGTTCTGCTCGGAATCCTTGCGCAGAAGCTCAATGACCATGGAATATATCTGCCCGCTGACAGATTCCTGATAATAAAGCTTTCCCTCACGACATTCATCAATTATATTCAGAACATACTGACTAAGCTTTCTGTTATTATCAACCGCATAAAGCATCCCCTCTTTATTTATTGCGGAAATGACATGGTCTTCGAAAATGCTGTTCATCTGCATCCTGTTCCTGATGAACTCATCCATGTCAATATAGAGGAACTCCCACTTGCAGATGTTTCCCTGGTCAGAAATGGTGGTGTGCGGTATGTAAGGCGGTATTATCGTAAACATATCACCGCTGTAACGATACTCTTTGTCTCTGAATATAAGCCGTCCACTGCCGCTGTAACAGAATCCTATCTCCATATAATTATGAAAATGCAGGGTCATTCCGGTATCATTTCCGTATTCGCGCTCCCATCCCTTTCCTAAGAGAGACATGACATATTCTCCCGCCGGGATCGTATAGTATCTGAATTCTATTGGGTACTTAGATTTGGGCATAAATAAACCTTCCTTTATGTATTCATTTTATTACATTCTCCCAAGCCCGGCAAGCTCGGTGTAACCTTTGAATACAGTAAAGGAAGGTTTATTGTTATTTATTCAGACCAGATGTCTTTTTCTGAGTATTCCCTTTGAGATAAGGTTTCCACTGCCCTGTATCGTCATTACAAGTATCACGAGTACATAGATACATGCGAAAAGTTTGTCATGCATAAATCTCTGATAGCCATATCTTACGGCGATGTCCCCGATTCCTCCTGCTCCGAAATTTCCTGCAAGTGCAGTCATCGAAACTATAGTGATTATCGCGGATGTGTAATTCCTTATAAGAGAAGGAAGTGTTTCGGGTATAAGTATCTCAAATATGATCTGCCTGTTACTGCTCCCGATGGATTTTGCAGCTTCGATTTTTCCCTTATCGATCTCCAATAGACTGCTTTCCACCAGTCTTCCAAACATCGGAATACAGCTTGCAGATATGGCGATTATGCAGGAATTGGATCCGTATGAATGGCCGAATATAAGCCTTGCCAAAGGAAGCATAAGTATTATCATTATCATCTCGGGAAGAGAACGCAGCACGTTTGCGAACCAGCCGATTGCATGATAAGGTATCTTGACCGGAATAAGTCCGTCCGGATTCGTAACGGTAAGCAGAAGGCCAAGCAGCAGACCACCAACGAGCATTATCAGTGACGCGATCAGCGTCATATAAAGTGTATCAACTGTTGAAGGAAATATTTCCTTCCAGATAGCGGCTGAAAATGATGACTTGACCACCAGCCAGAATGGATTATCTAAAAGACTCATATCATATTACCTTCCTTGCATTATTTGCATATAATATGAATTTACGGCTGTCCGTTTCCTTTGTCTGCAGCTGTTTAAAAACCTTTGAGAAGAGCTTTCCCGTATGACTGCTCGGATTGCTGAATATTTCATCAACATCTCCGCTTTCTATGATCTGACCTTCCTCCAGAACGGCCATCCTTTCACAGGAGTAACGTATAGCATCTAATTCGTGGGTTATCATAAGGATCGTTATTCCTGTCTTTTTATTGATCTCTTTAAGAAGGTCGAGTATCTGTAATGTTGTCTGAGGATCAAGAGCGGAGGTTGCCTCATCACTCAGAAGAATGTCCGGATCATTTATAAGCGCTCTTGCAATACCTACGCGTTGTTTCTGTCCCCCTGACAGACCGGCAGGATAAGCGTCAAGCTTGTCGCTGAGACCTACAAGTTCTGCGATCTTCCTTACTTTCTCATCTCTTTCTTTCCGGGAAATACCGCTGATTTTAAGAGGATATGCTATGTTTTTATATACTGTTTTTGCCTCGAAAAGATTGAAATTCTGAAATATGACACCGATTTTTTTTCTGGTCTTAAGCAGTTCTTTCTTTGATAATGAAAGAATGTTTACGCCGTCTATTATAACCTCGCCCTCGTCCGGTGTCTCAAGCCTGTTTATGCATCTTGCAAGAGTAGATTTACCTGCTCCTGAAAAACCGATAATACCAAATATTTCTCCGCTTTTTATTGACAGATTTATTCCCTTCAAAACTTCTGTCTCAGATCCATGACTTGTAAAACTTTTCTTTAACCCACGAATTATAATGCTGTCACTCATATATCAAACCTCCTGTTTCTGGATTATTCTGCAGGAATAACTGCTCCGTTATACTTTTCCTCGATGAACTTCTTTGTCTCATCAGAACGAAGTGCGTCTACAAGAGCAATGATAGCCGGATTCTTAAGATTCTCAGGCTTTACTGTGATTATGTTAGCGTAAGGATTGCCCTTTGCACTTTCGCTGAAAAGCTTGTTTGACTTAAGATTAGCTTCAAGCGCCTTGTTTGTATTTACAACGAATACATCGTAATCTTCCTTTGTGGGAATGATCTGATAGCTGTCGATCTCCACGAATTCAAGGTTCTTTTTATTATCTGTTATTGAGTCTACGTTTGCCCTGAGTGAATCCTTAACTCCCGCATCAAGTGTTATAAGTCCCTGATCTTCAAGAATTCTTAAAGCTCTGTACTCGTTTGTTTCATCATTCGGGATCGCTATTACGTCACCGTCTGAAATTTCATCTGCCGAACTGTATTTATCGGAATATGCTGTGATGGGTTCCACATGGATATCACCTGCGTTTACCAGATCCCATCCGTTTGTTTCATTTACTTCATTAAGATAAGGAAGATGCTGGTGGAAGTTGAAATCTATCTCACCGTTCTGGGTCTTCTCATTTGTTGTTGAATCTGCTGCTGTTGCAACAAGTTTAACCGTATATCCCTGCTCAGCCAGTTTCGGAGTTACAAACTCGATAAGTTCTGAATGAGGTGTAAGATCTGCAATTCCTGTTATAAGAATGTTTCCTTTTTCGTCACGCTTCCACTGTGAATCATCTGCTGTGCTTTCAGTTGAAGCTTCACCGGATCCTGCATCTGCTGCTGTCTCTTCTTTTGTCTGTGCCTGTGCTTCACTTCCGCATCCGGTTGTCATCATTATTGAGAAAGCTGCAGTTCCTGCCAACAGTGCCATTTTCTTCAAGATGCTTTTCTTCATAATAATTTCCTCCTCTATATCTCTGCGCCGCTATCGGTTACCGCGCGGTCGATTTGTTGTGTTACATCATGCCATTAAAAAGCCTGCCCG
>CAJORC010000381.1 GCA_905236615.1 uncultured Lachnospiraceae bacterium | reverse complement strand
CCACCGCATCCTGATCAGCTGATTCAGCTTCGATCGTTAAAAGCATTCCAAAACCCCGGGCACCATATTTCATATAAAATCCCGAAAAAAACATGATACAGCCCGCAGCAAACATAATACCCAGACCCGTCCAGTACCTTTTGATCCTGCTTCGCAGATACGCCTGTCCGGACGGAGTTGCATACTGGGCATAATCATCTTTTCTTTTGATAACAACCTGATAATCTTCGTATAAAGGCTGGAATATAATTGCAATTACTCCCAATATTGATATTATTATCAGTATTCCGCCAAGAATCATTAATAGAATTGACAGCATATTCTAATCCTTCTGTTTGACATTGTCATAAGCACTGCTGAAATCATTGAATATCTTTTTTATAGCTTTTTCATCACGGTAAAGGATATCCTCATCATTTTCATTCAATGACAGAATGATGGTTTTAGAAGTGTTTTCAGAAATATATTTCTGTATGAACTCCCTAAGTTCACCATATCCCTTTTCAACGCTCATTCCCTGCAGATCTGAAATCTGCGATGTTTCAACTGTTTTATCAGAGCATAGAAGATCGATATGCCTTGTTTTCAGATCTGACTCAAAATGAGAATTTACAGAAATAAGAACCAGATAATCCGATAGATTTTTGATCGAATCGATCTGATCGTCATACAGTTCTTTTTCCATCCTTGCATCCTGCTGTGCTTTCGTCGCATCCTGCTCAGCCTGTGAAGTTTTTTGTTCAATATTCTGCAGCT
Source organism: uncultured Lachnospiraceae bacterium (assembly GCA_905236615.1). Classification (GTDB taxonomy): domain Bacteria; phylum Bacillota; class Clostridia; order Lachnospirales; family Lachnospiraceae; genus NK4A144. The sequence continues at coordinate 1,894 of CAJORC010000381.1, read as the reverse complement.
GACATACCACAACCAGAAGCACGATAAAAATAACATCCAATAACGAGGTGAGATCTATTAATACGTCTTTATTCTTCTTACGTCTTCTCATTCCACTATCCTCTTTACAAGAAATTATTCCGATATGTTTCCGAGCATGACAGCATTATTGACTTTCTTATCATAATCATCAAGTATGATCTCAGTTTCATTAATTATCCTTGCAGAACAAAGAGAGTCTAAGATTTTCAATATGATTGCAACTATAAGTCCGAAAAAAGTAGAGCCTAAAGCAAATTTTAAAGAGCCGAATATCGTATCAAGATTTTTCGAGCTAAGCTGTGTGATCAATCCTGCTACTGTTCCCAAAATTCCAAATAAAGGAAAAACCGGTATCAGCTGAGAAAAAGCTTCATGCCATGAAACGGTCTTATTAAATTCTGTCTGCAGTTCTCTTATAGTATCCGGAGTTACCTTCTCACTGTCAGACTGGTCTTCTACTTCTTTAGTCTTTTTATTAATGACAGTTCTCGTGTTCTTCCAGTTCATTACACTATTGATCTGTTTATAATGATTTAGCAGTGATAAATAATTTCCTATCATAAATACGATCAATACTAATCCCGAAATAATAATGATTATGTTCATAAAGTTCGATAAAAAACTGTACATAGAATCCATCTAAAATCCCCTTTCTCGATTTATTTCCAAGACCATCTGTCCTTACTATCCATTATGCCACATAATTCCTTTCATTTCACTCTATAAATAGATTTATAAAACGCCGTACTAAAGGACAAATTTATCCTTCAGTACGACGACCATCCAATAACTGTGCTTAATTACTCTCCCGCTCAGCTTTCATTTCTTTTTTTCTCTTATACATGGCATCATCTGCACGACGAAATACATCTTCTACGCAGGAATCCACTTTAAATCCTTTTGCGTTCTTTAGGATTCAACTCCAGCGCGCTTTTTGACCGGCATTAGCTTTTATTTCATATTTCCCTTTAGTTCGCCATATATGGAACATTTACCGTATTTATATTGTCAAGCCAGCTCGTTCCATTAGCCCTTTTTGTATCAAGACTGCATATCAGAACACTCCTTAAGCGGGTTTTCTTCCCGGTTATACTGTTTCCTACAGAACTCACGGAACTTAATACATAATATTTTCCTGCATTCTGTCCAAGGTAGATCATTTCATGCCCTTTGAAAAATAATACCGTTCCGGCGGGCATCATATTTAATACGGCCTTCTTCTGCTCTGCATTCATCAGAGTCAGATCGTAATGACGAATCGTGGATGACGCTGCCTGCCATGTCGTATTTCTGGGAAGCTCCAGACCGAAGCATTTATAAACACTTCTGATATAACCCGAACAATCCTCTGAGGCAAGCATTCCGCCCCATCCATAAGTATCCCCGAGCATTTCAAATGCTACATTTAACAGATTTCTTGTTGTAAGAGGAACGTAACCTTCATGGACATGTTCGCCTTCTGAAACGAGTGCTAGTACTTTGCTATAGCTTCCGTCCACATTTCTTGTGGGAATATATACAACATAGTTCTGTATGGGTGACCTGTTAGTAACAAGTTCTCCGTAGCTTCCCTCAGGTGCTATTTCAAGACAGGTTCCCATTGTAAGCATTAGTCCTGAGATATTGGGATTTGTATTTGACTGTTCAAGATAGACTTTCCCGTCCATTACCACCAGTGTTCTGTCAGACGGGATATCCCATGCATTAAGCCATTCGTATTTGTTTTTACATACAGCTATATCTGCTGCCTTTACCCAGCCCGATGAATTTGAACTGTAACCATAGTAATACAGTCCGTCATTTGAACTGCTCCTTATAATGAACGGTTCATTGACTCTCAGGGTTGAATTAGCCATATAATCGAAATTCAGAT
>CAJORC010000380.1 GCA_905236615.1 uncultured Lachnospiraceae bacterium | reverse complement strand
TGATTTTATATTCATCATTACTACTGTTGAAATCAATAATTGAACGTCTGAGATCATAATCATTGTATGTGGTAGCTATTGTGATTATTTTCTTGTCAGCTACATCCGAAGGATCTACTTTGGTCAGTCTTAGTAAGGTATCAGGTTTTCCGAAGAGACCAGCAAAAATCTCAAGATTCCAGTCATCCACCTCAAATATTCTGTTTACATAGTCAATCATAATGTTTGACATATAAAAGTCACAAACGGGTGTGATATCAGTATCGCCTGTATTAAAACAATAAATAACACCGTTAATATGAGTGAAGAAATCATGGGATTTACCGGGACACATTCCCTGACCGGGATCAATTTCATCCGGAAGATTCACCATAGTACCAAAGGAACCCTCCTTAAAATCAGGCTCGTACATGTGATAATTCAAATCTTCATCCGGTTCACTTATAAGTATTCTGTTGTCTCTTAAAGAATATATTTTCGGAGGAAAAAAGGCGGATGAAGAAGACCTGTCTATAGCATGTCTTCCCTTACCTGTGTCTTTATCATAGACGCTGTATCCACCTTGGGATACAGTGACAAGTCCTACCTTTGACGAAAAGACAAATCCGTCAAAATCATAGTCGCTGTCTTCTGCAACTACAGGACTTGACCAAACTTCTCCTGATTTATTTACTTTTACAATTTCTCTTGATGGACCATTAGTGTGGCTGTTTTCATAGGTTCTTACGGTATAAAAATTGTTTTCCCCGTCGCACGTCAGATAATTGTAGGTAACACCTCTTTCGGACTTCAGTGAAATAAGATCAATTTCATCATTTCCTTCCACAGGTGTAATTAAATAGTTTTTAAAACCGTTTGCGTTGGATATTTTTAGACCGTGTAATTCACTGTCCGGAGAGCAGGTACCTGCAATAATGTTTTTATCATCAGTTGAATAACCTAAATCTTCCGCTTCATATACATAGTTTTTACTATATTCATAATCATCTATCTGCGTGTCTGTCTCAATATTATTTGCAGCATTTTGGCAGGAAGCAGAAAAACACAAACTTAAAACCGCTGTAGCCATAATCACATTTTTAATAAGTGACTGCTTCATAACAACCTCACTAAATCACTTCAAAAATACATATAATAACAGAATTGTAATCTGTTAATATACCTGTATATCATTAGCATGTACGGTCATAGTAGTCAATCATTAGATTTTACAAAATTAATGCAAATTATAGCCTGTATTTGCTCGGAGTACATCCGCATTCTCTTTTAAAGTATCTGTTGAAGTGATAAATATTGGTAAAACCGCTCTGTTCAGCCACTTCTGAAATTCTCAGTTCTTTGTTGGATAATAGATGCTTTGCCTTATCAATTCTGGCACTTATGAGATCATCCTTAGGGGTTGTGAAAAAAAATGATTTATAGTAATGATACAACTGACTTCTGCCAAGGTGAGTCTCATTACAGATTCTTTCAATTGTCCACTCCTCTGAACACCTCTGAAGCATGTGGACGCGAAACCTTGATAAAAAGGCATATATTTCGGTCTTTTCAACCTCTGATGAGGGGATTGAGATGCTCCTTTCAGCAGCGATAAGGAGTTCTTTTATAAGAAGATCTATCATTTTTTCTCTTCGGGGCTGCTTGGACAAATATTCAAACTGAAGGCGTCTTAAGGTATCTACCACTGCATCATCATCAGCAGGATGGAATATCCTGTTGAGAGGAATCTGGATACCGCTCATTTCATCTTCATTGCAGGTAAAATGTACAAATGAATTTGAGAAAGTGCCGGGAGCATTGTAGTACTGAAAGTAGCCGGGAGTGTATAAGATACAGTCACCTTTTCCTGCTCTTACTCTGCTTAGATGTCTCCCGTATTTGTAAACCGAATCCATATCGTTTTTCTCTTTAGGAAAATAAAAGTCCATGTTTGAGGTAAGATGCAGAAACAGATAATCACCTCTGCCATCGGGTCTGTATATGGTGTCTTTATCGGGATTGTGTACGTTGTAGCCGCAATAATCTGTTTTGAACATATAAGTGCCTCCTTCTTTTATAGAAACAAAGACCGGAAAAAAAGTCAATATTTGCGGAATAAAAACGCTATCATTTTAAGCAGGTTTAGGCAATAATAATCACAGTTTTTAAAGTACAAGGAGGGTTACTTAAATGGCAAAGAAACTGCAAAAAGCGCAAATCTGTATAGACAGAGATTTTGAAATAAGTAAGATTGATGACAGAATTTACGGGTCATTCCTGGAGCATCTTGGAAGAGCGGTATACGAGGGAATATACCAGCCCGGTAACAAATTTGCTGACAAGAACGGATACAGAAAGGATGTTCTTGAACTTATAAAAGAAATAAATGTACCGATCGTAAGATATCCCGGCGGAAACTTTGTGTCAGGATTTAACTGGGAAGACAGCGTAGGACCAAAGAAAGATCGTCCCCGCAGAATAGAACTTGCATGGAATGTTGTTGAGACAAACCAGTTCGGACTTAATGAGTTCATGGATTGGTGCAAAAAGGCAAACACAAAGCCTATGATGGCAGTAAATCTCGGTACAAGAGATATAGATGCTGCAAAGAATATCGTTGAGTACTGCAACATTAAGAGCGGCACCTATTACAGCGACCTAAGAATTAAGCACGGAGTTAAGAATCCACATGATATAAAGCTATGGTGTCTTGGAAATGAGATGGACGGTCCC
>CAJORC010000379.1 GCA_905236615.1 uncultured Lachnospiraceae bacterium | reverse complement strand
TTTCATGGCAAAATGTGCAGTTTGTGGTAAGGACGTTCACTTTGGTAACAACGTCAGCCATTCTCATAGAAGGTCAAATCGCATTTTCAAGTCTAATATCAGACGTGTTAAATGTAAGGTAAACGGAGCTTCTAAGAGGCTTTATGTTTGCAGCCGCTGCCTGCGTTCAGGAGCTGTTGAGCGTGCATAATAGTTCGCTTTATTAAGAGAGTAAATTATAGCCGGAATGTCGTAAAGACAATCCGGCTTTTTACTTTGCAGGCTTAACTGAGTGCTATTCTTCCTGCAGTCCGCCCAAAGGCACTACCTGTTCCAAGAGATTGGCAATCCCGTCATTATTTATATCATTTACAAATAATTTAAGCTGCTGGAATCTGTGAGCTTCCTCATCAGGTATTTTGAAAGCATCAAGCTTTTTCATGATCTCATCAATACTTCCCACATCAAAGGCATTATTGTATTCGTAAATAATTCTGTAGGCATCATATAATTCATCAAGACTGATTTCTTCTTTTTGTGTATTCTCCTCGGAACCGCCGTTAAATGCAGCCTGGATCTTTAATGAAGAATCATCAAACCGGGAGAGGAGTTCCTTGGATTTTGATATTATATCATCAGTCAGAGAGAGTCCTCTATTTTTAAGTTCATTTCCGGCGGCTTCCAGATCTGCCGCAGCTTTAGAAAGCTCAGTGATACCGCAAAGTCTGGCGCTGCTCTTTAATGCATGAACCTTGATCGTATAAAAATTTGTATCATTGTTTTCTATTGCCTCCACGATCTCGGTGATCTTCACGGGTGAACTTTCGAAAAAGCTTCGTGCAACACGAAGAAACGTGGAAGCATCTCCGCAGGCAGTTATAGCAGAGTCGGTATCCATGATCTTTAGTTTCTTAAGTTTCTTTAAAATGTTAAGTTCTTCTTTTGACAGGTCAGAAGTTTCATCGATATAATCGACTTTTTCCTCAACATCCTTTCTCTCGATCAGATCAGGAGGAAGCAGTTTTATTATGGTGCTTTCCAGATCACTGGAATTAACAGGCTTTGCAAGGTAATGATCAAAACCTGAAGCGATGAATTTTTCAGCCATTCCGACAATGGCATCGGCTGTAAGCATGACTTCAGGCGTATGAAGATTTCTGGAGCCTTCAGGTCTGGCTTTGATATGCTCCAGAGTTTCCACGCCGTCCATGATCGGCATACGGTGATCCATGAAAATGATGTCATAGTCCGCCTTTTCGATCATATCAAGAGCTTCGGTTCCGCTTAATGCCGTATCCACCTTTATTTCGGTGCGCTTAAGCAGATTCTTTATTACCATGATGTTCATTTCGGTATCATCAACAACAAGAACCCTTGCGTTTGGAGCTATGAAGCTCTCGTTTTTATTAGTGTGTATTTCTTCGAGTTCCTTTGCTCTTGATGCAAAATCACCCATTTCATCCCAGCATACTACTTTTTGAACAAGATAAAAGTAGAAATCCGAACCTTTTGAATATTCACTTTCAACCTTGAGTTCTGAATTCATAAGGCGCAGCAGTTTGGTGGTTATGGAAATACCCAGTCCGGTACCTTCGATATTTTTGTTCTTTTTTAAGTCAATGCGCTCGAAAGGAGAGAAGAGCCGTTCGAAGTCTTCTTTCTTTATACCGATACCCGTATCTTTAACATGTACGTTTAAGACGCATATGTCATCGGGATGTTTTTCGCATGATATATTTAAGGTTATGCCGCCTTTTTCGGTATATTTTATCGCATTGTTAACGATGTTTATGAGTACCTGCCTTATGCGCATTTCATCGCCGTAAAGCAGATCGGGAATGCTTTCATCAATCTTGAAATCAAGATAAAGGTTTTTATCATTTGCCTTCGGCTGGAGCATTATCATAAGAGAATTAAGAAGCTCCGAAAAATGGTATTCCGACGGCACGATATCCATTTTTCCGGCTTCGATCTTCGAAAAATCAAGGATATCATTGATTATTGAAAGCAGGGAATTGCCTGCGTTTCTGATATTATCGGCATACTCGACTATTGATCGTTCTCTTGATTCCCTCAGTATCATCTCATCCATTCCGAGAATGGCATTGATGGGGGTTCTGAGCTCGTGGGACATATTAGAAAGGAACGAAGTCTTGGCTTCGTTTGCCGCTTTCTCACGGATAGCCGCATATTTGAGCTGTTCGCCTTCAACCTGCATGTGCTGCATCTCACGCCTTAAATTAAGCGAATAGAGCATTGCACCTATATCTCCGGGCTTCTTCTCACGGATACGCTTATAATAACGATGTGAGGCCTCGCTTGCCTCCTGATCCATGCCTGATCCTTCGAGATAATTGATCATGAGTTCATCGAAATTAACATGAATTCCTAAGAAATTTGACTTTTCGACACGTTCGGAAATAGCATCAAGAATTTTTCCGGCGGAAAAATATTCTTCATGATTGATAAGAAATTCTATGATCAGATAAATGTCACTATAGTAATCTGTAAATATATCGATCTTGCTGATCTGCTTTAAGAGTGCAGAAATATTTTTATCATAGGACACCTTGTCGAAGCTCATGAAATCGATCATGATCTTCAGGGATGTATAGATGATGAGCTGCTTGTCAGCAAGCTTAAAGGAATCGTCTATGAGAAATTCGTCTGCGTTTTGACAATATCTTTCTGCAGAGTCCAGATCAAGTTCGTCGATCTTACAGTAGAAAATACCTATGACACAGTAGAGACGGAAAAGCAGCAGCTTAAAGGAATACCCTTTATAGACATTATCGATAAGGGCATTTATCGTGTCGGAGGTAAGAGCTATCGCGTACCTTATCTCACCTGCCGAATAGTAAAGGTAGGAAACATTTGCTTCTATTGTGAATTTCTTCAGAAGAAGTTCATCATTATCCTGATCACAGTAACTTAAGGCTGTGATAAAATAATCCATGGAGAGATTCTGACGGTTATTGATCAGCTCCAGGATACCGAGCATATTATAAGCAGAAGCAATGAGCAGCCTGTTGTCGGTAGGTGTAAGGAAAATAATCGCCTTATTTAATGTTTCCCTTATTTTTTCTTCGGGATAATCAAGTCGGTAATAGCAGAGAGCAAGCATATATCGCGCATAGCCTTCCAAGTCCTTATCATGGGCTGAAAATGCCGCGATAATAAGGTCTTCGGCAAGCTTTACGGATTTCTTTTCTTTTTTTGAGAGCCTAAGATCCAGCTCATCTACAAGCGCTCTTATATTCTGATCATAGCTGTCAAAATTCATAAGTCATTTCCTCTGTTGAACAGTCATTAAGATCCGTAGGAGACAAAATATCTGCTTGTGTTGTTGTTTTTTGCATGAAGCATTGCAAGTTCAGCCTTTTTAACTATAGTATCGATATATTCATTCATTTCTTCGTCATAAAGTACGCCAATATACATGGGACATTTCTGTATTATGGCATCAGAATATCCGGAAATGAAAGAAGTACGTTCGACGAGATTTCTTGCGAATTTCCTGACCTGACCTTCATAAAGACTGCCGGGCAGGATGACAAAGAACTCGTTTTCGCTGTAGCGAGTGATATCCGCATCCGGAAGGACTTCGGTAATAAGCTTTGAAATGTCCTGCAGGAAACGGTCAGCAACTTCATGTCCGTAAGTATTTCCGATATATTTAAAGTTATCTATAGAAATAAAGAAGAAACTTGATTTACCGTTTTTATCGGATTTCCTGAAATTATCGTACATACCCGCCTTGTTGTTGACTCCGGTAAGAGGATCGGTACGAAGCATTTTAACCAACTTATTGGACTGCTCTTTCCGGGTAGTGATATCTTCCAGAATATAGATGTTTCCGGTATATTCTCCCCAGAAATCCCGCAGTGAGAAAGTTGAAAGATGCCAGTAACGCTTAGTGTTGCTGTTTTCATCTATCCGCATATATTCTTTTTCTCTGTTATCGTCAGATAGCAGAAAATATTCATTCAGAACAGTTTCAAAAGGTTTATCATTAACCGGCGCATCTTCCGATATATCTGCAAAAGCGCGGTTTACCTGCATGATATTATTGTCGATATCGGTTATGATGATAATATAATCAAGCGAATTGATGAAAGTATTGAAACGTGTTTTCTGATTCATCAATTCCGTTATATCTTTACCGATGCCGATAGTTCCGACGATTCTGCCCTGCCTGTCGAACCATGGAGATTTGATTACAGCAAGATGGCGTTTTTTGCCGCTTTTGTCGGGGACAGACTCAAAGAAAGAACTGCTCATGCCGTTAGTCCGTACATATCTGTCACTTTCGCCGCAGCCGGGATCGTTGGGATCGAGATTATAAATCTCGATCTCGTGCTTGCCTTCAATATCTTCAAGCTTTTTTTCGACAAGATCAATAATAAAATGATTGACGTCCATATGCAGATCATTCATATCCTTGGTCCAGAGCATATTGTCAGACATTTTATAATAACATGTCAGCATGTAATCACGGAGTTCGAAACGACGCCTGAAATAGCAGCGTTTTATGAGATTGATGACTGAGGCACGGAGTCTGTCATCAGGTTCGGGATTGCTGATGATATCTGTTACGCCAGATTCGATCAGTGAAAGGTCAAACTCATGATCTAAAAGCAGAAAATCGGTATCATCAACATTTTTTTTCAGAAAATTTATATATTTGTCACCATAAAGAATGACAGCGAACCCCTTCATGTTCTTGTCAGGCCTGTCAGCAGCAGTCACGGTAATTGTATAGTTTTCATCGGGACGGGGAACGGAGTTTGCAGCATCTTTAATAACCGGA
>CAJORC010000378.1 GCA_905236615.1 uncultured Lachnospiraceae bacterium | reverse complement strand
GGGTTTTGCCGATTCAACGCCTGCATCTGTGCTTATGTAAGCAACGTTTTCCAGATTGTTGTTGTCCTGTACGCATCACTTTTCGCAATGAACTTCAACTCTCTGGTCATATCCGTAAGGAGCCTGACGGCAGTTATCGATCACGCCGATCGCACCGTTTGCAAATTTAAGTGTTACTATAGCCGTATCCACATCGTCATATTTTGCAAAATCAGGATCCACAAGGCAGGAACCGATGGCATTTACTTCGACTACATCACTTCCGGAAAGATATCTCACCATATCAAAATCGTGGATCATCATATCAAGGAAGATACCGCCCGATACCTTAACGTATTCCATAGGCGGAGCTGCCGGATCTCTTGAACATACCTTAACAACATAAGGTTTTCCGAGTTTTCCCGAAGCAACTGTATCTCTTACAGCCTTGTGGCTCTTGTCGAAACGTCTTACAAATCCGACCTGAAGTTTTACTCCGGCTTCCTCTACCGCTTTAAGGGCTTCTTTAATTTTTGAGATATCAGTGTGTATAGGCTTTTCGCAGAAGATGTGCTTTTTCTTTGCTGCTGCCTTCATGATGAACTCTGCATGTGTGTTGGTTGATGAACAGATGAAAACCGCATCCACATCATCAGCATTAAATACATCGTCAGGGTCTTTAGATGTTCTTGCTATCCCGATGCTCTTTGCCCATGCTTCCGTCTCATCATTCATGAACGGATCTGCAGCAACAACTATTTCTGCATTCGGAATGAAATTCTGAACATTTGTTGCATGGAGTTTACCAATTCTTCCAACTCCCAGCATTCCTATTCTAAGTTTCTCAGCCATACCCTTATCTAACCTCCGTCGTTGTTTATTTTAACGAGCTTTTTTTGTTAACTTATGGTTAGATTTTAACACTTAACCAAAATATATGCAAGTTATTATCTTTATAATGGTCATTTTTTTATATTTTTCACAATTTAGCTTTGAGATTTTGGTAATCTTTTACCCATTGAATTGCATTAAGTACACAAATTTAAAAAAGAAAAAGAGACGGTCCCTCGATTTCAGGAACCGTCCCCATTATTGACTTTTTTATCCCGCGTACATCAGTCCTTCAAAAATATCATCTATACTCTCGCCGTCAATCCGGGCAGGATATTCAATATCTGAATATTTCAGACGTGCAAACCTTCCATCGGAAAGCTCAGTATCTATTGAATACTCCTCTCCGTTGATGTGAAGCATTACCGGTCTGAAAGACTCACCTTTTTTAATAACTTCATCTTTAGAAATAACATTTCCGTCTTTATCAACTATATCAGCTGTCAGATCTGTTTTGGAAGTAATTTTAGTGTCCATATGCCACGGTACAGGATAGTCATTACTGTCAGATTCAGGATATCCATCCGCACCAACATGGTATCTTCCAACTACAGAAAACGATCCGAAGAGATCATATCTGGAGCCAAGATAAAAGCTGTCGGGATTTATCATGCAGATCTCGCCGCTTCCCTCTGTCAGTACTGAATTTCCGACGTAGGCAAGTGTAAACGCGTAGGTATATTCACCCTTGTTTTTCACCTCTTTTATTTCGTCTCCGCTCACTTCAAAAACAAAGAGATTGTAGTAATCACTGGCTTCTGCCGCTACAACGTAAATATAATTCCTGCCGTCCTTTGTATGAACGTGATAGTATTTTGTATAGGAATTAGTTGTATCGATCCATGCCTCCTTAATTGTAGCGCTTGAATCATTGACCTTCATGGTAAGATCCTTGGAATATGTGGTATCACCATCTTCATAATCATATTCTACAGAAAGCTTTTCATTTTTACCGTCACAATCGAGATCGATCATGCTTTCATAAGGTGTTCCGATGTTTCTGATGAAAGCCTTACTATTGCTGTCAGGGAGATATTCCTTCTTAAATATCTCCGGCATTTCGTCATAACCGATAAACACATCAGTCGTACCATAAGCATAAGCGGATATCTCATAGGGTGCAAAATAGAAATGAACGCCGTCATTGCCAAGATACCAGTAATAAACATTCTGATAGTTTTCAGTATCATCACCGCTGTTATCTACCTTGTTGATGTCATACTGATAATGGGACAGTGTATCCTCCAGATCAAGAAAAGTCTCCGACGGGTCTTCACCTTTTTCCACTGCGCTTGCCTTTATCTTCTCGATCAGTACTGCTTTGAGTTTATCATTATCTATAGTGATAACATCGCTTAAAGCAAGATTCTTTCCGGTCTTTACGTCAATGACATAAGGCAGGATACCATACATGCCATGAGCTCCGTTCGTGTAGATATAATAATCATAATAGTAACTGAGTATCCTGCTGTCACTTCTCTGAACAGACAGTTCGTAAGTATCCGAATATGGACCGTTCAGATGTCCATCCTCAAGGTCGGTCTTTGCGTCTGCAGTTGCCTCTTTGCATCTCTTATCCGAATGAGCTGTCCGCTCGTTATAAAGCTCAGTCAGTGTCTTGTTGAGTTCCGGGAATTTTTCCTTGTCATCATCCACAAGCATGATCAGCTGGGTGTGTCCGTCATAAAGCTGCGTATTATCACCATTATCCGAAGCTTCATAATAGTACTTATCGATAGCCATATATACCGGACTGCCGTCGGGAGTCATATAGAAACTTTCGGAATCATTCCTGTTTTCCGTGCTCTCCTCTGAAGCTTCCGAACTTCCCTCATCAGCCAGGGTACTGCTTATGCTGTCAGTATCATCATCATCCTTATCATCGTCCTTATCGTCTTTATCATCTTTTTTATCCCTGCCTTCTTTGATCTCTTCCACAACCGCTTCTTTTACAGCACCGGTAATAGACCTGAGCCGGGCAAGATTCGGACCGCAGCCGGTCAGTGACAGAACCATCACTCCTGTCATAAAAAACGCCAAATATCTTTTCATAGATCAGTCTCCCTTTTTTTACCTTTTTTAGCCCTATTGTAGTTTTCTAGCTACTTCCATGTCAAGCCTTTCCAGATAAGCTTTAACATCAACCTCAGAATTATACTCATCCATATACGCAGCCCATGTCTCATCAAACTTTTCCCTGCCCGACATGATCACTATCGGCAGCCATTTCCGCTTAACTTTCTCCATGTTTTCCTTTGCCCTTCCGTAATCAGTATCATTTCCCCAGTCGGCAGTCACATAGTGAAGCGGAAACCAGGGCGCCCCTTCTGTCTCCACTCCGAGAAAATCCCTCCATGTTTTGTAACCATAGGCATTCATGAGCTTTTTATCAAGATCGGAAAGTCTGTTATAAAAGATCTGCGGCTGTTCCGCAGGTTCCACACAGTTAATATTGTCGGAAAGCATTCCCTCATAGCCCGGAAACTGTGAATAAGGACAGGCATTGTTCTGCAGAAATTCCCCGGACTGCCAGTTGGAAGTCTCCGTTTCGTTCCTGTAAAATACTCCGTCAGAGCCGACTTCATAATCCAGATTTTTCTCACCCCAGTGTCTGAGTATCATAAATTCCGGAGAAAGCAATCCGTCAATGAAAGCCAATGCTCCCCTGACATCTTTACAGCTTATCGAAATTCCCAGTCCCGACGCAGTATTCAGATTCGTTTCCCTGCAGAGATAATTCCCGCTGATACTCTAATTCGCCGTTATAGCCAGAGGTACATACATACACTCATCCATACCTTTACCGTGAAGTGAGCTCATCGCGTCAATGATCTCCCAGTACTGGTCCACCATTCCGAGCACCCTTCCTGATGAAAGTCTCTGAATGTACTGATCATAGGAAAGCGTAAAGGTTTCCGGATCTATCAGTCCTTTGGCATAAATATCATTAAGCTTCTTATAATACTGCTTCGCCTCGGGAAGCGTATCGTAAACCCCGGTTTTTCCGGTGTCGGGATCAACGGTTGCACAGCCGTTATTCGGATAACCCGCCAGAAACATCGGCGGATTTTCCAGACAGAAATATCTCCAGTCATCACACAAAATCTCAAAGCCGATGGTCGCACCGCCATTTGTTTCCGGAACTGCGTCCCGGTATTTTTCTATAAGGTCGAAATACTGATCAAGTGTCTTTACCTGCGGATATCCTGCCCATTCAAGAACACGCTTCTGTATCCAGAAAGCTTCTCCCGAAGGCATTGTCGAAGTATCATGACCGTTCACAACCCCGTACTGCGGTATAAAATAAATATGTCCGTCGTCTTTCCGTAATGATTCCCACTCTTTATCCGTAAGATAACTTTTAAGCCTCGGAAAATCATCGAGATAATCTTCAAGCGGCACCAGTGCCCCCGCATTTATCAGAAGATCTGTCGCCGAACTTCCGTCTATAAAATCAGGATATTCACCTGATGCGATAAGGCTTCTTATCTTTTCCTCGGCTGTCTGAGCGGCAAGCTTCTCAACATCAGCCTTTGCTCCCGTGATTTCAGCGATCCTGTCCTTAAGCCGTGTATCTTTATAATCCTCGGGTCCCGTCACTGCAAAAAGTGCCGAAAAAGTTTTCACCTCTTTTTTCTTTGGCCTCAGCAGCAGAAAGACCGACGCAGCGATCAGTCCTGCCAGAAACAAAAATAAGATAATTTTTTTCCCGACTTTCATTTTTTCATCCTGTTCTTTATCCTGAATTGATTCGGTGTAACGCCCTTAAGCTGGACAAACCTGCTTATAAAAACGTCTGCATTTGAAAAGCCCAGTTCTTCCGCGATCTCGTAAATCCTTTTATCGGTATTCAGAAGCATTTCTTCCGCATCCCTGATGCGGAGGAAATACACATAGTCTTTAAAAAGCATGTCGTGTCTGCTCTTAAAAAGCTGTCCCAGATAAACATTATTTAAGTGAAATATCTCCCCCAGCTGCTTTAAGCTGATATTTTCACGATAATGTTTCTCGAGATAAGCGTCTATCTCTTTTATCAAGTCCTTCTTTTCAAGCCTTCTTGTTTCCTCGTTCTTTTTTACCGCATTTATCAAACTGTCAAGGTCTTTCTGTTTTTCGAGAACTTCCGACGCATACTCTTTTCCGCTGCCATCCTCATCGAGAAGCCCCATAAATATCTCTTTCTGTTCGCTGAAAACCCGCTCAAGCCTGTCAGCTCTTTCGACTTTTTCTTTTTCTATTATATTTATGAGTTCTTCCGTCTGCACGGGTTTTAACAGATAATCGGTAATTCCGCAGCTCATGGCAGTCCTTGCATATTCAAAATCGGCAAAACCCGTAAGGATCACAATACGGGCCGATGTTATCTTTTCCTTTCTGATCTTTTCCGCAAGCTCGAGTCCCGTCATTCCCGGCATCTTTATATCAAGGAAAATGATATCGACTTTTTTCTTCTTAAGTATGGAAAGGGCTTCCAGCGCATTGCCCGCCTCAGCCTCTATCTCACAGTCATATTTTTTCCAGTCGATGATGCGTCTCAGTCCTTCTCTGATGAACGGTTCATCGTCAATTATCATCACCTTCATGTTCCACCCCCGGCATAACAATACATACCTCTGTTCCACCGCTTTCCGAACTGTTGATGTCGATTATCAGCTTTTCCCCGTAAAGCTGCTTCAAGCGGATAACAGTGTTTACAATCCCAATACTTTTATCGGCCGACTCAATATATGATATATCGGCAGCATCGATAACTTTCCTGAGTTCAACAAGACGTCCCTCATCCATACCTTTTCCGTTGTCCATGATCTCGGCATATACAAGACCTTCATCCATAGAAACCACAACGCTGATAGAGCCTCCGTCCACGCTGTTTTCTATCCCGTGAATACAGGCATTTTCCACGAAAGTGATTATCGAAAATTTCGGTATGAGAATATCTCTGCACTCTTCCTGTACCCTCACAGAAAATTCAAGTCTTTCCCCAAATCTGTATTTCTGGATCTCAAGATACCGCATTACGTTTTTACACTCATTTTCGACGCTGATCTTATCCGAATCCCAGCGGATATTTTCCCTGAGAAGCATGGAAAAATTCTCAAGTATCTTCGCGGTCTCCGTCTCATCTTTGATAAGGCTGTGCATGCGGATGCTTTCCAGCGCATTAAACATAAAATGCGGATTTATCTGACTCTGCAATGCATGAAGTTCCGCCTGTTTCTTAGACAGAAGCAGCTCCTGCTCCCGCTCCTTATTTTTAAATACCGTTTCAATGAGCTCTCTTATTCTAAGCACCATCAGATTGTAATTCTGTATAATATCCCCGATCTCATCCCGCGAAGGTTCTATCTTCATTTCCTCGTAGACATCGCTCTTTACAAGTTCAATGTTCTCACCCATTGCATAAAGACGGTCATTGATCGAGCGGAAGATAAGATAGAGAGTGATCGCCGGAAGTATAAGTGAAAAGATATAAAGCGCTACAAGCATATTGACCTTTTCTCCCGGAATTTCGATCCAGCTTTTTTTGCTGTCTACCATTGCTATTCTGAAAGCGGTTCCGTAGATTTCAGGTTCCCTCTCCAGAAGCACGCCTTTTATTTTATCACTATCCCATTTTCCAAACGGTCTGTTTGCGTCATTATTTTCTCCGGCAGTCATGAGGATATTCCCGTCTGCATCCATCAGATACCCTTCCCGGTCACCGCATATCATAGACATGTTTTTCTGCAGTTCGTCATAATTAAGATCCAGCATCATACAGCCGTTACCGTCATAAAAATTCATTTTTTTGACTATCGCGATAT
>CAJORC010000377.1 GCA_905236615.1 uncultured Lachnospiraceae bacterium | reverse complement strand
ATCTTTCGGAGGATTTTGCAGATGTTTTGCCCTAAATGTGGACTTGAATACAGGGATGGTTTTAATGAGTGTGCATATTGTCATGTGCCTCTTGTTGAAGAAATGCCTGAAGAAACGATTGATTTTGACGAGAGTTCAAATCTTGATGCAGTTATTGGTGAAGGCGCGACCGTTGCGGATATATCAGCAGAGGACAGAGAACTTTCTGATGAGACGGAAGTGCCGGCAAAGCCATACAGGACTGCTGAAGAGCAGGCAGCAGATATGAAATCCTCCGGACTGACGCTTCTGTTTGTTTCGATTGTCGGTATTGCTTTTCTGATATTATGCTATCTGGGAGCATTTCCAATCCGCTTCTCAGGAATCGGAGCTATCATAACTTACTCTGTAATGGGATTGTTGTTTATTATATTCTTCGTCTCGGGAGTAAGGGCAATGAAGAAGGTGTCTTCACTTGAAGAGGATGCTGTCCGTGAGAACGAGAAGACAGAGGAAATCAGTAACTGGTTCATGGAAAGCTTTACTGCTGAAAGTATAGATGCGTCAATTGCAGCTGAAGCACAGGATGATCTTGATGCTGACAGATATTTTGACAGGATCAGGTACATGAAAGAACAGATTAATAACCGTTTTATGGATTTAGATACGAGATTTTTGGATTTTATAGTTGAAAATCTTTATTCTGAAATTTTTACTGACAAATGAAAATAACTATTCTTTGTGCCGGAAAAATTAAAGAAAAATTTTATCAGGACGCGATAGCCGAGTATAATAAACGGCTGTCGCGTTATTGTAAGTGTAATGTCATTGAGCTTGCAGACGGACCGGATATGTATGCTGAAGCGGAACGCTTTCTGGCACGTATGCCGGAGGATGCATATATAGTGACTCTGGAAATTTTGGGAAAGAAGTTAAATTCAGTTGAGTTTGCCCGTAAGATTGAAAGTCTGGGGATAGAAGGAAAGAGCCATATCTGCTTTGTCATCGGAGGCTCGGACGGACTGGCTGATGAAGTTCTGAAAAAATCGAATTTCAGACTGAGTTTTTCGGACATGACATTTCCCCATCAGTTGATGAGGGTTATACTTTTCGAACAGATTTACCGTTCATTCAGGATAATTGCGAATGAACCTTATCATAAATAATTTGTATTCATGAGATTGATCTAAGATGGAAAATAATGTTATCAGAACAATGCAGGATATTTCCGAGGAACATTTAAGGAATATATTCGGGCAGTTTGATAAATTTGAAAAAATAATAGAAGATGAATGTAAAGTCGATATTATTTTAAGAGACGGGACAGTTAAGATTATCGGCAGCTCCGCAGGAACGAACAGGGCTTATAAGATACTGGAGCGTCTTTTAAAAAAATCACTTAAGGGTGATATTATAGAGGAACAGAATGTGAATTACGTTATAGATACTGAGAAAGAAGCTGAAGAAAATGCAGAAGCTTTTGAACAGTTTGATAAAGATGTAATATGCCATACGGTTCAGGGAAAACCCGTAAAGGCAAAAACTTTTGGTCAGATGCAGTATGTTGATGCCATAAGAGATAAAATGATCGTCTTTGGTATCGGACCTGCGGGAACAGGTAAGACATATCTTGCAATGGCAATGGCTATAATGGCTTTTAAGAATGAAGAGGTAAGCCGTATAATCCTTACCAGACCGGCAATCGAAGCAGGAGAAAAGCTGGGATTTCTGCCGGGAGATTTGCAGAGTAAGGTTGACCCTTATCTCAGACCTCTTTACGACGCGCTTTATCAGATAATGGGGGCTGAGTCTTTTCAGAAAAATATGGAGAAAGGACTCATTGAAGTTGCGCCTTTGGCATATATGAGGGGAAGAACACTTGATAATGCCTACATAATACTTGATGAAGCACAGAATACGACACCTGCCCAGATGAAAATGTTTCTTACGAGAATAGGTTTTGGCTCCAAAGTAGTCATAACAGGTGATAAAACGCAGAAAGATCTTGCTCCGGATACTGTATCAGGTCTTGATATTGCAGAGAGGGTACTGGGAAAGATAGATGATATTGCTTTTATTTACCTCTCATCAAAGGACGTTGTGAGACATCCGCTTGTTCAGAAGATCGTTAAAGCGTATGAGGATTTTGAAGCAAAAGGCAGGAGGGGACATGTCGGTAAGCACCATAATAAGTAATATCGTCCTCCTTATTATAGCTTTGGGGATTTACCTGCATACGGTAAGGACATCTGAAAATATTTTATCAAAAAAACATATAAGGATCATAGTCGGGATAGGAGCATTCTTCTGCATAGTGTCATTTTTCGGACCTGAGTTCATATATCCGCTCAATGCTTTAGCTGCAATTTACATGATCTATACGGATTTACCTGCTGCATTATCACTACTGACCTTGTTCGGAACAGTTACAATGGTTTCTGCCAACGAAACGAGTGCATACTTTTTTTATTTTATGATACCCGGTATCATATTATTGCTGCAGTTCAGGAATCCGAAAAAATATTTTGATGTTAAGAAGTCCGTGCTGTATTATTCAATGTCTTCCGTACTGATATATACGGCGCTGTTTCTTATTTATTCGCTGAAGATAACACCGGAGAGGGTTGTTTTTCCTCTGGTGGGACTGATGCTTAATGCACTGGTTGTTGCTATAGTAATGCCAAAACTTGCGCATGGTCTCCTTTTCACTATGGAGGAAAAATACAGCAGTATCGTCGATCCTGAGTTTCATCTTTTACTGCAGCTGAAGAGAGATAATAAGTTTGAATTTAAGAGAGCGATACATTCAGCTTACCTTTCCGGAAGATGTGCTGACAGAGTCGGCGCCGACAGTCGTATGGCAAGAGGATGTGCTTATTACCACAGGATAGGCGTTCTGTCGGAAGGAGAGGAAACTATTGCTGTAAAAACGGCAAAACTCATTGATGAGAATGACTTCCCTGCTGAACTTGCGGAAATGGTAAAGATATGTGCGGGAGCCAAAAAATCTTATCTTTCAAAAGAAGTTGCCATTGCTCTTATATGTGATGACCTGGTTTCCGCCATTATCAAATTTATGGATGAAAAGCCCGGGGAAAACATTAATTTTGATGCTCTTATAGATCTGATATTTGAAAGACTTTCAAACAGACCGCCGATAGTTGATTCCGACCTTAGTTTAAGAGATATCAGAATAATTAAGAAAAAGCTTAAAGAGGAAAAACTTTATTATGACTTTTTACGTTGAAAATGAAGCTGATCTGTCACTTGGATTAGATTATCAGGCGATATTTGAGGAAGTGGCTAAAGAGGTTCTGAGTCAGGAAAACTGTCCTTATGAAGCTGAGATTTCTCTGACTCTTGTAAATCCGGAAGAAATAAAGTCTGCAAATAAGGAATTCAGAGGGATAGACAAGGTTACGGATGTGCTTTCTTTTCCTTTGATCGAATATGAAACACCGGCAGATTTTTCCAATGTTGAGGAAGATTTCTCCGACTGTTTTAATCCCGAGAGCGGCGAACTTATGCTGGGTGATATAATGATCTGCTGCGAAAGGGCAAAGGAACAGGCTGAAGAGTATGGTCACAGCATTAAAAGGGAATTTGCTTTTCTTATTGCTCACAGTATGCTACACTTACTTGGGTTTGACCATATGGAAGAAGACGAAGCAAAGATTATGGAATCAAAGCAGGCAAAGGCTTTGGATAATCTGGGTATTTCACGATAAAGAGGGTAAGATATGAAGAATAAAAGAATTTTTTCTACAGCAGCGCTTTTAATCTTTTCTTGTTCGATTTTTTTAGGAGCTTGCGGGGCAAAGCCTTCAGAAAACGGAACTGTTGAGGATGGAAATGAAGCAGTTTCCGATCCTAATGCTTATGCGGATTTTGAAAATTCTACAGGAAATGAAAATACTGTTAACCCCAGCGGAATTACCGCTGAATACGGATATCAGTCATCTTATGGCATGAGCCGGGAAACAAAGGGTGACCAGATAAGAAGCTATCTGACCGGTAAATGGGTAAACAAGGAGATCGGCGAGAGAAGACCTGTAGCAGTAATGCTCAATAATATTGAAGAAGCACAGCCTATGTCGGGAAGTTCTTATGCCGATGTTATATATGAGTGTGTTGTTGAAGGCTCACTTACAAGAATGATGGGCCTTTTCGAGGATTATGATAAACTTGATAAGATCGGTTCGGTAAGAAGCTGCAGAAATTATTTTGTGTATTATGCACTTGAATTTGATGCGATTTATTGCCATTATGGTCAGTCTGCTTATGCTATGCCTCTTTTGAATGAGGACTTTGTAAACAATCTCAGCGGACTTGGTTCAGAGGGAGATATTGTTTTCTACAGGACTACAGACCGTATAGCCCCCCACAATGCCTATGCTTCTGCAAAGGGTATTAAAAAGGGTATCGAAATAAAGGGCTATGAAACAAACTACAGCAAAGATTACAAGGGTAAGTTTACATTCGCAAAGGATAATGAAGTGATCGTTCCCGATTCTTCCGACTCTTATGCTGCAACAAGGGTTGAGCCCGGCTATCTTATCAACAAGCCGTGGTTTGAATATAATGCTGATGATCAGAAGTATTACAGA
Organism: uncultured Lachnospiraceae bacterium; assembly: GCA_905236615.1. Taxonomy (GTDB): domain Bacteria; phylum Bacillota; class Clostridia; order Lachnospirales; family Lachnospiraceae; genus NK4A144. The sequence goes on along the minus strand of CAJORC010000377.1, from coordinate 9,888 downwards.
TTTGAGTATGGTGACAAGCAGATAGATGCTGAGAACAACCAGCAGCTTGCAGCAGACAATATCATTCTCCAGTATTCTTCATGGGAACAGGTCGATGATAAGGGATATCTGGGATTTGACTGCCATTCGGGCGGAAAGATGACCTATATTACACATGGAAAGGCAAGAAACGGTACCTGGATAAGATTTGACGGAGATCAGGGTTCTGTACGTTATTTTGATGCAGACGGAAATGAGATCGTCATGAATCAGGGAAAAACATGGGTATGCATCATACAGGATACCTATGCTGATAAAGTAGTTATAAAATAAAAGAGGAGAGATTTTTTTTACTATGCCTTCTAAAAAAAGGAGTAAAGCGAATAATTTTGTCGTGCAGGGAGGAATACTTGCTCTTGCAGGTGTTATTACCAGAATTATCGGTATGTTTTACAGAATCCCTGTAACAAACATTATTGGTGATGAAGGTAACGGATACTATGCGGCGGCGTATCAGATTTACAATATTATGCTTCTGATCTCGTCGTATAGTCTTCCGTTGGCCATTTCAAAAATTGTTTCAGCGCGTTATTCTAAACAGGAATTCACAAATTCAGATCGCGTATTTAAGGGCGGTCTGTTTTTTGCGTTAATGTCAGGTGGAATAGCCTGCCTGCTGATTTTCTTCGGAGCAGGATTTTTTGCCGGAAATCTCATGAGTGAGCCCATGAGTGCTATTGCCTTGAAAATATTTGCTCCCACACTTCTTGTAGTTGCGATAATGGGAGTTGTCCGAGGATACTTTCAGGGAATGGGAACCATGGTTCCGACGGCTGTTTCACAAATCATAGAGCAGATTGTAAATGCGGTTGTAAGTATTCTTGCGGCAAGAACACTTTACAGCTATGGTTTTAAAGTAGCCAGACTGCTGAAAAACAAACATTATGCACCGGCTTACGGAGCAGCCGGAAGTACACTGGGAACAAGCCTCGGTGCTCTGGCGGGCCTTATTTTCTTACTTGTGGTTCTGCTTCTTACATCTTCAGCTTTAAGAAGAAACAAGGCGAAAGAGACTGTCAAGGCAGTAGAGCCTATGCCTGCTATAGTTAAGCTCATTCTGCTTACGGCTGTTCCGGTAATCTTAAGTACGGCAATTTATAATATAAGTGATGTTCTTGATAACGGTATGTTCAACAAGATCATGACAATGAAAGGGCAGGGTGTTGAAAAAACCGCAATCTGGGGTATTTATTCCGGTAAATACAAACTTATGATGAATATCCCGATAGCTCTTTCGAATGCCATGTGCTCTTCGGTTGTACCGACTCTGGCATCGTGCATCGCAGCGGATAATATCAGAGGCGCAAAAAGGAAGATATTCACTGCAATCAGGGTTACGATGCTCATAGCAATCCCATGCTGTGTCGGTATGGCTGTTCTTGCAAAGCCAATGCTTTCGATGCTTTTCACAGGTGACCTGACTCTTGCTGCAAAACTGGTTCAGTTTGGTTCCATATCGATTATTTTTTATTCGATATCTACGCTTACCAACGGTATTCTGCAGGGTATAAATCATCTTGAGCTTCCTGTAAGGCATTCCGCTATCTCGCTTGTGATACATTTGGCAGCGCTTTATATTATGCTGGAATACACGGATCTTGGAATATTTGCAGTTGTTTATGCCAATATCCTTTTTGCTTTTCTTATGTGTGTTATGAACCAGTATTCCATAAAGCGTCATCTTAAGTACAAGCAGGAGATTCCGAGAACATTTGTAATTCCTGCAATCTCAGCCTTTATCATGGGAGTGATAGTTTTTGCATTGTACAATCTGGGTACCAGATTTTTGGGAAATATAGCAAGTACGCTCATTTCAATGGCTATAGGTGCTTTTGCATACTGCTTCTGCATATTAAGGCTTCATGGAGTGAGAGAAGAAGAGATAAACGAGATTCCCGGGGGAGTGTTCTTTGCGGGAATTGCCAGATTTTTACATATGATTTGATATGAGAAAAATAGCTGTTATAGGTGGCGGTGCCTCCGGCTTGATGGCTGCGATAACCGCAGCACGGTCAGGTGCTGGTGTTACCGTTTATGAAAAAAATGACCGTGTCGGAAAGAAGATCCTGCAGACAGGAAACGGGAAATGCAATTATACGAATGAAGATATGTCTGCAGAGAAATTCTATTCATCGACAGATAATGGTCTTATAGAGAAGGTCATTTCGGAATTTGATGAAAAGAGGGTAATATCGTTTTTTGAAGAACTGGGAATAGTTCCGAGAAAAAGAAACGGCGGGATATACCCTTATCCCGAAACTGCAACTGCGGTTCTTGATGTTTTAAGAATGGAAGTCGGAAGACTTGGAGTGCGGCTGAGGGAATCAAATGATATTTCTGATATAAAAATCAAAGACGGAGTTTTTTATATTTCAGGAGAAAAGTACGAGCGGGTAATAATTTCCACAGGCGGAAAGTCTGCACCCAAAACCGGATCTGACGGTGAGGGATATCGTATTGCAAAAAAATTCGGCCACAAAATAATCAAACCGCTGCCTGCGCTGACACAGCTGAAAAGTGATATGAAGCTGTTCAAGTCCATAACCGGCGTCAGGGCGGAAGCAAGCCTGTCGCTTTATATAGACGGTAAATATGTCAGAACAAGCCACGGAGAGCTTCAGCTGGTTGATTACGGGCTTTCGGGTATATGCAGCTTTGAATTATCCTCTATTGCTGTAAGAACTCTTGATAAAGGGCAGAAATGCGAAGTTATCATTAATTTCTTCGAAGATTATCCTAAAGACAGGTTTATTGAAATGATGAAAAACAGGATAAGCCTGCATGGTGAGAGAACAGCTGAACAGCTTCTCACAGGACTCTTTAATAAAAAGCTGGCAGTTATTTTTCTGAAACAGTCATCGATAGACCTGAATATGAGAGCTGATAAAATAACCGATAAGGGTCTGAAAAGTCTTGCAGAATCCGTAACTGCTTTCAGAGTTCCGGTCACTGCTGTGGGAGATTTTAATAAATCTCAGGTTACATGCGGCGGAATAAGCCTTTTTGAAGTAAATGGCAATTTAGAGTCAAAGAAGATAAAGGGACTTTTCTTTGCAGGAGAAATCCTTGATGTTGACGGTATCTGCGGAGGCTATAATCTGCAGTGGGCATGGAGCAGTGGTTACTGTACAGGAAAGGCGGCAGCAGTTGATTAAGATAAACCAGTTAAGATTTGAACATGAAGCAGGACCGGATGATATATACAAAAAAGCCGCTAAAATCCTTCGATGCAAAAGCAATGCTCTTTCGAAACTTAGGATCGTTAAGAAATCGATAGATGCAAGGCAGAAAAACAGGATATTATATATCTATTCCGTCGTAATATCTGCTGAGAATGAAGAGGTTCTTGTAAAAAGGTCAAATTCAAAAGATGTTTCGATATACAGGGAAAAAATCTATAAGATCCCGACATTGAAGGCTGATGCAGACAATGTTTCGAGACCAGTTATCATCGGCTTCGGACCTGCGGGAATGTTTACGGCACTGATACTTGCAAAAGCCGGACTGAAGCCTCTTGTACTTGAAAGAGGTGAGGATGTTGACAGCCGGCGCAGTAAGATAGAGTCTTTCTGGAACGGGAATCCTCTGGATACTGAGTCCAATGTCCAGTTTGGCGAAGGCGGTGCGGGAACCTTTTCTGACGGAAAGCTGAATACTCTTGTTAATGATACTGAAGGCAGGAGCAAATTTGTTCTTGAAACGTTTGTCAGCTTTGGGGCGGATCCGGCAATAAAAACCGATGCAAAACCGCATATCGGCTCAGATGTACTTATCACGGTCGTAAAGAATCTCCGGAAAGAATTGATAAGTTTGGGCGGAGAGATACGCTTTAACAGCAAAATGACTGATTTTGAGCTGGACGATAACGGAGAGATCAGTGCGGTCACGGTAAACGGAAGTGAGAGAATACCGGCTTCAAGATGTATCCTTGCAATCGGACATTCCGCAAGAGACACTTTTGAAATGCTTAATAGAAAAAAGCTTTCCATGGAGGCAAAGTCATTTGCTGTAGGAGTGAGGGTAGAACACTCACAGGATATGATAAACAGAGCCCAGTATGGGGAAAAGTATGATGAAAATCTTGCAGCATCCCCTTATAAGGTCACTGCTAAGGCTTCTGACGGAAGGGGAGTATACTCCTTCTGCATGTGCCCCGGAGGTTATGTCGTAAATGCGTCAAGTGAGAGCGGACGGCTCGTTACCAACGGAATGAGTAATCACGGACGGGACTCTGGTAATGCCAACAGTGCGATAATAGTTACGGTTTCACCGGAGGATTTCGGAGGAGAAGGCGTACTGGCCGGAGTTGAGTTTCAGAGAAAGCTTGAGGAAGAGGCATTTAAGGCGGCAGACGGGAAGCTTCCTTACCAGAGATTTGAAGATTTTGAAAATGGCGTGATAAGCAGTGATTTCGGAAAGATAAAGGCTAAATGCAAGGGACTTTACGCTTTTGGAAATTTAAGAGATGTTCTTCCGGACTTTATTTCAAAAGATATAATAGAGGGAATGCACCAGTTCGGAGCGAAGATAAAAGGTTTTGATGATCCTGATGTACTGCTTTCCGGAGTTGAGAGCCGGACATCATCCCCCGTAAGGATAATAAGGGATGAGTCGGGTAATTCCAGTGTAAAAGGAATTTATCCCAGCGGAGAAGGTGCAGGATATGCAGGCGGTATAATGTCTGCGGCAATGGATGGAATGAAGACTGCTGAAAAAATCATAAAGGAAATCAACAGAAATGGAAAATAAAAGAGATATATCTTCAATAAAGAGAATCGTTGTAAAAATAGGTTCGTCTTCGATTACACATTCCGAGACAGGCGGGGCAGATCTGAACAGGATGGAGAAGCTTGTCAGAGAACTTTCCGATCTGAACAATGCAGGATATGAAGTTATCCTTGTATCATCAGGTGCGATATCGATCGGGCTTAAGGCTGCGAGAATTAATGATACTTTCTATGACGGAAAAGAAGCCAATCCCGAACGTCCCGATGAAAAGCTCAGAGTTAAGCAGGCTGCAGCTGCTATCGGTCAGGGCAGGCTTATGATGATTTATGAGAAATTCTTCGGTGAGTATAATCAGATCACGGCTCAGGTTCTCATGACCACAAGGAATATCAGAAACAACATTGACAGATACAATGTTGCAAATACACTGGAAGAACTCTTAAAATTAAAAGCCATACCTGTAGTAAACGAAAATGACTCGATATCCACATATGAGATCAAATTCGGCGATAATGATACGCTTTCATCGGTGGTTGCATCAATAACGCATGCGGATCTGCTGATACTGCTTTCGGACATAGACGGTCTTTATACTGATGATCCGAGAACTAATCCCGATGCTGAATTTATTTCTTACATAGAAGACCTGAATGATGAGCATGATTCTTACGCAAAGGGAACTACAGGAAGCAGCAGGGGAACCGGCGGAATGGCTACTAAAATGCGTGCTGCACATATTGCATCGCAGTCAGGAACAGCTATGGTTATCGCCAATTCAAAAGATCTTGGAGTTATCCATGAGATCGTTCAGGGTAAAGATGTTGGAACATGGATTGAGGCACATGAAAATCCTGATTTTTATGTGAGTGATTATTTTGAAGATGAATTCTGATAATGAACTGCATGAGGCAAAAAAGGCTTTAAGACGGGAAATCCTTATGATAAGGGACAGGATTCCCGAAAATGAAAGAAGGCGGAAATCTGAAGAAATATACAGATACCTTTGTGATAATGAAGCCTTTATCAATGCCTCGACGATTTTTTTCTTTGCAGGATATGCTTCGGAAGTCCGGACAGATTTTATGATCGAAGATACGCTGAAAAAAGGAAAGACTGTCGCAGTCCCAAAAGTTGTCAGTGAATCGGAGATTGAGTTTTTTCGCATAAGATCAGTGAATGATCTGACAGCCGGATATAAGGGAATTCCAGAGCCTGTGTCCGGGACAGAAAAGATCTCGGCGGCTCCCGGACTTCTGATAATGCCGGGAGTGGTCTTTGACCTTGAGCGTAACAGAATAGGATATGGGAAAGGTTATTATGACCGCTATCTTGCAGGATTAGAAGGTCAGCTAAAAACGATCGCGATATGCTTTGATGAGCAGATCAGAGAAAAGATACCATCGGAAAAAAATGATATTAAACCTGATTTGCTCATAAGCGACAAAAGATTAATCAGAGGCTGAGGTCGACTTCCGTAAGGATTTCCGGGATATCTTCGGAGATAGCAGCAACGGCACATTTATAAGGTCCGGATAGGGAAAAGGATTTAAGATTGCAATAGTAATCCTTCTTTTCTTCGCCAAAGGGGAGGAAAAGTCCTCTGGTATCGGGCATGCTCTCAAAAGAATTTAAAGGCTTTGCAAGACCTTGTCCACATGCTTTGATACAGCTTTCCTTTAATACCCAGATACTGTAGAAGAGATCATTGACCTTTGTTTTGTCCTCACAGATTTTTAGAAGAGCTGCATATTCTTTTCCGGTAAAAAAACGTTTGGCGATATTAAGTATATTTGCATTGGTTTCGTCAGTATACTGGATATCACAGCCTATCTCTTTATCGGAAACAGCGCACATGACGCGTTCACGGGAATGGGAAAGGCTGAAATGCAGATCGGAATAGTCTTTCAGGTAAGGCTTTCCGTACTTGTTTTTTGAAAATACAAGATCATTTATATCAAGATTTTGCATGGACAGGGCATATTTAAGAAGGAGTCCGGCACCGAGCTCTAAGCTTTTGTCTGAGTTGAAACGGACCCTGTCGACTTTTTCCCTTCTGATATCAGGAAGAGAGTTATATTTTTTTTCAAAAATTTCAGAATCTTTTAAGCAGGAAACATCTGCGATATATAAATTAATCATGATAGAATTATACAATATTTTTTCATGAAAAGCTTTAGTTAACGAAAGGATTTTTAATGAGTTTTAACGATATAATGGAACATGCAACAGCTGTTCCGGAAAAAGAACCCGAAAGACAGTATTATTTTATTGATAAAGTCAAAGAATACCTTGAAAAAAAGAAAGAGGAAACAGGACGCCCGCTTAAGGCTTTCTGCCAGACTTTCGGATGCCAGATGAATGAGAGGGATTCCGAGAAGATAGTCGGAATACTTGAAAAAATAGGTTACGAAAGGGCTGAAAGCGAGGAAGAGGCCGACCTTATCATCTATAATACCTGTACTGTCAGGGATAATGCTGACCAGAGGGTTTTCGGCAGACTTGGAGTATTAAAGAAATACAAGGAGAAAAATCCGAACTTAAAGATCGGTCTCTGCGGCTGTATGATGCAGGAAGAAACAGTGATCAACAAGATCAGGGAGAGTTACAGGCATGTTGACCTGATCTTCGGAACGCATAATCTTTTTAAGGTTGCGGAGCTCCTTTTCACGGTATTCGAGTCCGGTTCACAGGTAATCGATATCTGGAAAGATACGGATCTGATAGTTGAGGATCTTCCCGTAAGCCGTAAATTTCCTTTTAAGAGCGGAGTTAATATCATGTTTGGCTGTAATAATTTCTGCAGCTACTGTATTGTGCCGTATGTAAGGGGAAGAGAGAGAAGCAGGAATCCAAAGGCCATCATAAGGGAAGTTGAAAGACTTGTTGCAGACGGAGTCAAGGAAGTTATGCTTCTTGGACAGAATGTCAATTCTTACGGAAAAGGTCTTGATGAAGAGATAAATTTTGCAGAGCTTTTGAGAGAGGTTTCAAAGGTTGAGGGGCTGGAGAGGATCCGTTTCATGTCGTCTCACCCGAAAGATCTTTCGGATGAACTTATCGAGGCAATGGCATCATCCGATAAAGTCTGCAGGCATTTCCATCTTGCGCTTCAGTCCGGAAGTGACAGGATATTAAAGGCAATGAACCGTCATTATACCAAGGAGCAGTATCTTGAGCTTGTGAGAAAGCTCAGGAATGCAATGCCCGATATAGCAATTACGACAGATATAATCGTTGGTTTCCCGGGAGAGACCAAAGAAGACGTTGACGAGACTGTTGATATAGTTAAAAAGGCTGCTTTTGACGGGGCTTTTACCTTTGTCTATTCGAAAAGGACAGGAACTCCGGCGGCTGCAATGGAAGATCAGTGCAGCGAGGAGTTTGTAAAGGAACAGTTTGACAGAGTTTTGAAAACTGTTCAGGAAACATCAAAATCGCAGGCGGAGAGATTTACGGGACAGACCGTAAAAGTGCTGGTTGAGTCTGTTAATGATAAAGACAGCACGATGGTAACGGGAAGAATGAGCCAGAACCACGTCGTGCATTTCAAGGGTGACAGTTCACTTGTTGGAAATATCGTTGAAGTACATCTTGATGAATGCTGCGGTTTTTATTATATGGGAACTATGGTTTAAGATTAAAAATCTGTTTGATAAACAGTCGGTAAGGAGTTAATAGTGACACTTAAAGATGTAGACAGAGAAAAGCTGTCTCCTATGATGCTTCATTATATAGAGACAAAAGAAAAATATCCGGATGCGATACTGTTCTACAGGCTCGGAGACTTTTATGAAATGTTTTTCGATGACGCACTGATCGTGTCAAAAGAGCTTGAGATCACTCTTACCGGAAAAAGCTGCGGTCTTGAAGAAAGAGCACCTATGTGCGGAGTGCCTTTTCATGCTGTTGACAGCTATCTCGACAAGCTTGTTGCACTTGGACATAAGGTTGCGATATGCGAGCAGCTTGAAGATCCTAAGACAACAAAGACCATTGTAAAAAGAGATGTTATAAGGGTTGTCACTCCGGGAACCAATATGAACATGCAGGCGCTTGATGAGGGTAAAAACAACTACCTCATGTGCGTTGTATTTTTTGCGGATATGTTCGGCATAGCCGTGACGGACGTGACAACGGGTGATTTTTATGTAACGGAGGTCGAGACCTTACGACAGCTCACGGATGAAATATCAAGATACATGCCGAGTGAGATAATATGCAATCCTGCATTTTTCTTAAGCGGGATAGATGTTGACGATTTGCGTGAAAGGCTCAGGATAGCCATAAACCAGCTGGACGAAAAATTTTTTACGGATGATATATCGACCGGTATGCTAAAAAAGCACTTTGAGGTGGACGATATATCAGAAATCGGTCTTGCTGATTTTGAGATAGGCGCACATGCAGCAGGCGCAATCCTTTCCTATCTTACCGATACGCAGAAAACGGATCTCAGTAATCTGACGAAGATTTCACCTTATAAAAGCGCAAATTACATGATAATCGATGCTTCGACCAGGAGAAATCTCGAACTGACAGAGACTTTAAGAGAGAAAAACAAGCGGGGAAGCCTGCTCTGGGTTCTTGATCATACAAGAACCGCAATGGGAGCGAGGCTTTTAAGGAGCATTATAGAGCAGCCCCTTATTGATGAGGAAAAGATCAATGCAAGGCTTGATGCGGTTGAAGACCTGAACGGAAGGATAATGGACAGGGATGAGATAAGGGAATATCTCGGAGCTGTCTATGATCTTGAAAGATTACTCTGCAAGATTAGTTACGGTTCGGCAAATCCGAGAGACCTTGTGGCACTCAGGGGATCACTTAAAATGATGGGTCCCATAAGAGACCTTGCAGCGGACTTTGATGCGCCCCTGCTCAAAGAACTTTCACAGAAAATAGATGCACTTGAAGATATTTATAATCTGATCGAGGCTGCTATCGTGGATGATCCGCCCCTTGCACAAAAAGAAGGCGGAATCATAAAGGAAGGCTTTAATGAGACGGTTGACGAGCTGAGAAGTGCGGGCAAGAACGGTAAGAAATGGCTTTCGGATCTGGAAGAGAGAGAACGTGAACGGACCGGAATAAAGAACCTGAAGGTAAAATTCAGTAAGGTAT